>JAITAQ010000069.1 GCA_031283985.1 Endomicrobium sp.
GTAAATATTTTTTCACACGCAAGTTTAGCAAAAATGTTCATTTAAATGACGGCACATTTCTTAGGTTTTCAGATATTGACTCTCAACGTATAAGAGTTGGGACTAGAATATCTTTTATATTTAGCAAGCATGCCACCGCTTATTGTGGAGCAGCATTGGACTATGCGACTACAGGAACTATTGACATTAAAGATTCAGCTGATAGTTCTCATACATTGAAAAGAGGAAGTGTCATAGGGGAAGTAGGTGCTTTAGAGAGCTTTAAGGATTTTTATTTTGATTTAAGTGCCCAATGTTATGTCGGCGAGAAAAAAGGCGTATTGCTAATGCTTAGAGTTTCTTTTGATTTATTTAGCAGGATAGAAAGATTTTTAGGTTATTCTACTGAAAAATTTTATTCAGAAAAGACCAGAAGATTTAGCAAAAATTTTAAAATGTCAAAGAAAGATTGTTTTGTCAAAAGTCTTGAAATAATAAAACAACTGGGAGCAAGAGTAACACACAAGAGCTTTGATAAAGGTTACATAATAGCTTTTAATTTTGCCAAGAGTTTTGGGGATTGTTGTTTGGATTCAACAGAGTCGGGAATCTTTATAACGGAAACAACATCCGAGAACATAACTGTTGAAGTTTGTTCGGACAATAATATACTTGGCGAAAAATTTTCTGTTAAATTTTTTGAAATGCTGATTGAAAAACCTGATGACTCAAGTAAAGAAGATGACAATAAAAGCAATGCATAGAGGAGGCATTTATGACAAAGATTAAAAAAATTGCAGGAAGAGAAATTGTTGATTCTAGAGGAAATCCTACTGTTGAGGTAGATGTTTTATTGAACGATGGAACTTTAGGAAGAGCTGCTGTTCCTTCTGGCGCTTCAACTGGTTCCAGAGAAGCTCTTGAACTTAGAGACGGTGACAAAAAAAGGTTTGGCGGAAAGGGCGTTTTGAAGGCAGTATCAAACGTTAATAAGGAAATAGCTCCAAAAATAGTCGGATTTGATATAACCGAGCAGCAAAGAATAGATGAAACAATGATAAAGCTTGACAATACGGACTTTAAGAGCGGTTTAGGAGCTAACGCTATACTTGGAGTATCTCTTGCGTGTGCTAAAGCAGGAGCTATTTCAAATAGGCTTCCTGTATATGAGTATGTAAGAAAGACTTATGAAATCAAAAGTGATAAATATATTTTGCCTGTTCCTTTAATGAATATTATAAATGGCGGCGAACATGCCGATAATAATGTTGATTTGCAGGAATTCATGATTTCTCCTATAAGCGTTCCTAATTTTCATGAAGCTTTAAGAACAGGCTGCGAAGTTTTTCACAGCTTGAAAAAAGTATTAAATAACAAAGGTTTTGCAACAGGCGTCGGTGATGAAGGTGGATTTGCTCCTAATTTAACCTCTAATGAACAAGCATTGGAAGTAATATGTGAAGCCGTTAAAACCGCAGGCTATGAAGTTGGCAAAGATATAGTTTTTGCTTTAGACGTAGCCGCAAGCGAGCTTTATGACAATGGCAAATATAAACTTGAAGGCGAAGTAAAAGACAAAATAAAAACTTCGCAAGACATGATTGTTTTTTACGACACTCTTTTGAAGAAATATCCTATAATTTCCATAGAAGATGGTTTAAGCGAATCGGACTGGGATGGGTGGAAAGCTCTTACTCAAGAATTAAAATCTAAATTACAGCTTGTCGGAGACGATCTTTTTGTAACAAACACAAAAATATTTAAAGAAGGCATAGACAAGCATATTGCAAATTCTATTCTTATAAAAGTCAATCAAATAGGTTCGCTTTCAGAGACTGTTGCTGCTGTTCAAATGGCTTATAAAGCTGGTTATACTGCTATTATGTCGCACCGTTCAGGAGAAACTGAAGACAGTATAATCGCAGATTTAGCTGTTGCTTTAAATACAGGTCAGATTAAAACAGGGTCTGCGTCAAGAACCGATAGAATGTGTAAATATAATCAACTTTTAAGAATAGAGGAAGAATTAGGTTCAAAAGCAAGCTATTTGGGAAGTGGCGCTTTTTCAAGCATAAAGTAATAACGATTTCAAAAATGCCTATTTTAAAACTTCAAGATTTTGACAAGTTAATACAGTCAAAAAAAACTTCGCCTGCGTATTTATTCGCGGGCGAAGAGGCTTATCTCATTGATTTATGTCTTAATAAGATAGAAAAATTGCTTGCTGTAAATGATTTAAATAGAGAAGTTTTTTATGCGTCCGACTCAACTTCAGAAGATATTTTAAATGCTGCTTTAACTTTTCCTTTTTTAAGCGATAAAAGGTTGATAATAGTAAAAGGTGTAAATAAGATGAGGGCGACAGATGCCGAACATATTACGAGATATTTATCAAACACTTCAGATATTTCTTGCCTTGTTCTTTTATATTCTGATAATTATAAAAAAGAAACTATTGCGAAGAGAAGAGAGCTTGTAAACGCCTGCACATCTTCAAAAAATTGCGTTGCTGTGGATTGTAGAAAACAGTATGAAAGTGAAGTGAAAGACTTTATAAAATCTGTTTTGACTGATAAAGGTAAAAATGCTTCTTACGATATTATTTCAAGAATTATTGAAGAAAACGGCACTGATTTATTAAATATTTCAAACGAGGTAGAAAAGTTATCATTGTATGTCGGAAAAGATAAAAAAGAAATTACAGAAAACGATTTTGCAAAAGTCGGGGGATATACAAAAGAAGTAAATATTTATGCCTTATCTTCAGATATAGAATCTAAAAATTTAAAACGGGCAATATTTGTGTTAGAAAAATTGTTAAACGATGGGGAAGCGCCTGTAATGGTGCTTTTAGCAATATCTTCTTCAATCAGAAAAATGCTCAATGTTAAAAGTATGTTGGAAGAACAAAATATGTCCGCTTCTGAAGTTGCCTCAGCTCTTAGAATACACAGTTTTTATGCGGGTACATTTTTTTCAAATCTCAAGAAACACAATACAAAAACTTTAAAGGAAAGTTTAAAAGTTATATTACAGGCTGATACAGCTATTAAGACTGGCAGCAATGATGCTGTGTCAGCTTTAGAAAAAGCTGTATTGTTTGTATGTAAATAGATATTATCTAAATTACAAAGACATTGTTTCTAAGAAGGAATAGAAGCTTTTAGTATTTGCAACAATCTATTTATTTCTTTAGTTTAGCCACAAGCTTTGACAATCTTGCTTTTTGATTTGAAGCGGTTTTAGAATGGACAACGTTCTTCTTTGCAGCTTTATCCCACTCTGAAAAAGCTGTTGCCAACTGTTCTAGAGCAACTTTAACATCGCCTTTTTTTACAGCCTCTTCAACTCTTTTTATTGCAGTTTTTATCTTGCTTCTAATACTTGAATTTCTTTCAGTTCTTTTCTCTGCTTTTCTTGCTTCTTTAAGAGCAGATGTATGTCTACCGGTTTTAAGTTTTGCCATTTAATATACTCCTCTTATCCGAAACTTATTTACAGCTTAGCGCTGATTGTACATAAAATTGGCAAGCTGGTCAAGAATAAGTAATTTTGTGTATAATAAAAATACAAATATAGCATATGTTATCACATGTCTTAGAATAGGTGTGGCGGAGAAGGTTACTGTTAATATTGCTAATCGCATATCGCGCGGCTAGGCAATAATGTAATTATTTTTGTTTTGATATAAAAAATGATAAAATAGTGCTATGAGTAAAGATCTTATTGAAAAGACTTTGAATAAAAAATTGATATACAAAGGAAAGTTTACAGAGTTTTTTTGCGATGAAGTACAGCTTCCAAACGGTAACTCTGCCACAAGGGAATACATAAATCACCATGGAGCAGCCGCAGTTCTTCCATTTATTGATAAAGAAAATATAGTTTTAGTTAAACAATATAGATATGCTATAGGCAAAGTAACTTATGAGATTCCAGCAGGTAAAATTGATGCTGGAGAAACTCCTATTGAATGCATAACAAGAGAATTGAAAGAAGAAACAGGATATATAGCCAAAAAGTCTGAGTTTTTATTGTCTTTCTATCCTACTGCGTCACTTTCAAACGAACTGTTGCATATTTTTTCAGTTTTTGATCTTGAAGAAGGTAGCTTTAATCCTGATGAAGACGAGTTTGTTGACAAAGAAATAGTAAACTTTAAAAGTGCTTTAGATATGATAAAAGATGGGAAAATAAAGGATTCAAAAACCATTATATCACTGCTATATTTTTCTAGTTTATCAAAATAAGTTGCTTTTTTTATACTTTACACGCCTACACGAAAGTTATAGGTGTAGAGTTCTATAATATTGTATTGTGAAGGCGATCCTATAAGTGTTATGTTATATTAAAATGTTTTAAAAAGAGGCTTTTACTATGAAGAGAAGTAGTTATTGCGGAGCTGTTAGAGAAGACAGTATTGGCAACAATATTGTTGTTTGTGGTTGGGTGCATTCTCGCAGAGATCATGGGGGTGTGATTTTTATTGATTTAAGAGATAGGGAAGGGTTGTTACAAATTGTCTTCCAACCTGAAAATAAAGAAATATTTAAAATAGCTGAAGGGTTAAGAAGCGAATACGTACTATCCGTTAAAGGTCTAGTAAGAAAAAGACCTGAAGGAACTATAAACCTTAATATGACTACAGGTTCCATTGAACTTGTAGTGTCTAAAATTGAAATTTTAAATATATGTCATGGACTTCCTTTTGAAATATCGGATTATAGGGAAACTTCAGAGGAATTGAGGTTAAAATACAGATATTTAGATTTACGCCGTCCTAATTTTCAAAAAAATTTTATAATGCGTCATAAAGTTGCAAATGAAATAAGAAACTTTTTAAATGATGAAAGTTTTTTGGAGATAGAGACCCCTTTCTTAACTAAATCTACTCCTGAAGGCGCAAGGGATTTTCTGGTGCCTTCAAGGTTGCATCATGGCAGTTTTTTTGCATTGCCGCAATCTCCCCAGCTTTTTAAACAGATTTTAATGGTTTCAGGTTTTGATAAATATTATCAGATAGC
>JAITAQ010000017.1 GCA_031283985.1 Endomicrobium sp.
GGATAATTTGAGAAAAGCCGGATACAACAAACCTTTCATGGAGTTGGAAGATTCTGTTAAAGATTACTGTTCTTATCTAAAAAATAAATCTTATTTGTAAGTAAACGTTGACAACTTTATTAACTTGGAGCAAGCGATGGAATTATTAAAATTGATTTCTTTGTTTAAAAAACAAACAATTTTGGTTGTCGGCGATACTATGGTAGATAAGTTTATATGGGGAAAGGTTATAAGAATTTCACCTGAGGCTCCGGTTCCAGTTGTTGAAGTTACAAAAGAAACCGAAGTTCTTGGTGGTGCTGCAAACGTAGCAAACAATATAACAGCATTAAATGGCAAAGCGTTTATAGTTAGTGCGATTGGTGAGGATATTACAGGAAAAACTTTAATAGAAATACTTTCTGGGAAAAATATAAATTACGATTATTTAGTTTATAGCTCTCATCGTCCGACGATTATAAAAACAAGAATTATTGCTGCAAGTCAGCAAGTAGTTAGAGTAGATAAAGAAGTAAAGGGTGTTTTTGAACGATCTACCGAACTGAAAATTATAAAAAATATAGAAAAAGCTATTCCTAAAGCAAACGCAGTGATAATTTCCGATTACGGCAAAGGCGTAGTAAGTCATACTGTTCTTAAGAAAACAATTGCTCTTGCAAGAAAATACAAAATTCCTGTCACAGTTGACCCTAAAATAGAACACTTCAAAAAATACAAAAAAATTACAACAATGACTCCAAATGAAAAAGAAGCGATAGAGGGCATGGGATTAAAAAATATAAAAACTGACAAAGATATAGCGGTTTTAGGCAAGAAAATCTTGAAGACTTTAGGATCAAATTCAGTCATTATCACGCGCGGCGAAAAAGGGATGACACTTATAGAGCCTAATAATAAAATTACGAATATTCCCACAAGAGCAAAAGAAGTTTATGACGTTACTGGAGCTGGCGATACAGTTATTTCCACTATGACATTGGCTTTGGCTGCTAAAGCAGACTTGTTAAGCGCAGCTGAAATTGCAAACTTTGCAGCAGGAATAGTGGTCGGCAAACTTGGTACAGCAACTACAAATTCTCAAGAGCTTGAAGAAGCTGTTAAGGATTTTTATAACAAATGAAAACGGCGGTAATTATTCCTTCAAGATACGGTTCAAGTAGGTTTCCAGGAAAGCCGTTAGCTGTAATAAAAGGAAAGCCTCTTATTGAGCATACTGTTGAGAAAGTAAAAAAATGTAAAAAAGTTGACTATATTGCAGTTGCTACGGATGACAAAAGGGTTTATAATTTTGTAAAAAGTCTTAAGATTGATGTTTTTATAACTCCTAAAGCTTGCAAAAGCGGTACAGATAGAGTTGCTTTTGTTGCGTCAAAGTTTTTAAAAAGATTTGGAATTTTTATTAATGTTCAAGTCGATGAACCTTTAATAGATCCGGTGCTTATAGATGAGATTATAAAGTCACTTAAAAAAGATGATACTGTTGAGTATATAACTGCAGCTTTTCCAATAAAAGATGTTGATTCAATAAATAACCCTAATGTTGTAAAGGTTGTTTTTGACAAGGATATGTACGCTTTGTACTTTTCAAGGTTTGCAATCCCGTTTAATAGAGACGGCTTGAAAATAAAATATTACAAGCATATGGGGATATACGGATACAAAAGAAAGTTCTTACTAGATTTTTCTAAGACTAAAAACACTCTTTTAGAAAAAGCTGAAAGCCTTGAGCAGTTGAGGGCTCTTGAAAACTGCAAAAAAATCAAAATTGTAGTGTCCAAGAAAGATTCTGTAGGAGTGGACACTCCGAAAGATATTGTAAAAGTTGAAAAATATTTGTAGTAAGGAAAAATGTATGCGGATAAAACGAGTAAAAATAGGCAAAAATGTTACTTTAGCAAATGATAAACCTTTTGTCGTAATAGCAGGACCTTGTGTTATTGAAAGTGAAAAGCACGCTTTAACTTTAGCGGCAAGTTTAAAAAAGATAACATCGGAATTAAAAATTTCTTTTATTTTTAAAGCTTCTTATGACAAAGCTAATCGTTCTTCCTTGAGCTCTTTTAGAGGACCAGGCGTAGAAGAAGGTTTGAAGATTTTAGGTAGGATAAGAGAACAGTTAAAAGTACCTGTAATTACTGACGTTCATAATGAAAGTCAAGCGCATATAGCCGCTGGAGTTGTGGATTTTTTGCAGATTCCAGCATTTTTGTCCCGTCAGACAGATTTAATAAAAGCATGTGCTCTTACTGGGAAACCTATTAACATAAAAAAAGGACAATTTTTAGCTCCTGAAGATATGACTAATGTTATTAAAAAAGCTGAAAGTTGCGGCAATAATAAACTGACTTTGACGGAACGAGGTGCTTCATTTGGTTATCACAACTTAGTAGTTGATTTTAGAAGTTTGGAAATAATGAAGAAAACCGGATACCCTGTTGTTTTTGATTCTACTCACAGCGTTCAGCTTCCTGGAGGACGAGGAATTTGCAGTGGTGGCAATAGAGAATTTGTTTTTCCTCTTGCCAAAGCGGCTGTGGCAGTGGGCGTTGCCGCATTGTTTTTAGAAGTTCACAATAATCCCGATAAAGCTCTTTCTGATGGAGCAAATAGTTTGGAATTAAAGAACTTTAAGCAGTTTCTAAAACATATCAAAGCTATAGACAAGGTGGTAAAATAAAATATGAAAGCTCATTTGAAGTTAAAAGAGATAAAGATGTTTTATGGAAACCTTCAATTATGCCATGGCTTAACGGCGAAAACTCGAGCAAGCTTGCGACAGAATAATGAATAATAGTGAAATTTTGGAAAAAGCCAAGAATATCAAACTTTTTGCCTGCGATGTTGATGGTGTTTTAACGCACGGCGAGATAATTATTTTTAATAATGGATATGAGGTTAAAATATGGAACGTTAAAGATGGCATGGGATATAATTTATTGTCAAAAACGTATCCAAGAATCAAAACTGCATGGATTACAGGAAGAGGATCAGTTCAAGTTGAAACTCGTGCAGCTGAGATAAAGATAGATTATTTGATTCAAAATTGTATGAGTAAAAAAGAAACTCTGGAAAGAATAGTAGAAAAAGAAAATTTAGACTTGTCCCAAGTAGCATACATAGGGGATGATATTGTTGATGTTCCTGTCTTAAAATCCGTAGGTCTTTCATCGTGTCCCTCTGATGCTTGTGCTGATGCGAAAGAAGCTGCGAGTTTTGTTTCAGCTCTTAACGGTGGTGATGGAGTGGTTAGAGAGATGATAGAGATTATAATGAAAGCTTTAGGCGAGTGGAAAAAAGTTTTTGAAAAGTACGAATGCTAGATTTTAAAAAAGTTCGCAGAAGAATATAATATATTATTACGGCGCATATATTTTTTCAAAGTTAGTTTTTTTGCCTTATAAATTTTTAGTTGGTTTTCTTAGCTCTTTTTTTTTGCAGGATAGCTTATTATGTTGTCATAGATGGAGCTAGACGCTCTAGAAAAAATTTAAAAGAAATGTTTTTCTAAAAAATCAAATGAAGATATAAAAAAAATGGTAAAAAATAATTAAAAAAAACAATATAAAGGATTTTGGGAATTATTGACAATGGAGTGGTGATAATATGAATAACGAAACAGTTTCTTCGACAGAAAAAAAGAAGAAACGTACGGTTGTTGTCGTCAGAATCTATGACGATATTAAAGACGCTTTAAAGCGATTAACAACCGAGTCAATTGCAGCGTATCGACTGTCATTAATGAGGTGTTGGCAGAATTCGTATTGCAAAAATGTAAAAAATAAAAAAATAAAAAATTACAATTTGCGTAAAAGTGTGAGAAAAATGATTAACGAAATAAATATAAGGAAGCTTGAAAAATGGCAAAGGGATACTTTTTGCAAGCGTCCATACGGGTAACTGGAAAATAACCGCTGCTATAATGGCAGAAATGGAAAATCTTCAGATTCTGAAATTAAGCTTTTAAGAGCTTTAAAACGAGGCGAAAATATAGCGATGCTTATAGATCAAGACGTATATGTTGCGGGAGTTTTTGTTAATTTTTTTCGATCAAAACGCGTGGACGACTATGTAGCGTTTGATCAAAGAATATGCGAATACAAACACAAAACTGTGGTTAATGGTCCGATAAGCTTTACAAAAACAGACGATTTTGAAAAAGATGTTGAAAAACTTACGCAAGGTGTTACATCTATTTTGGCAGAGCATATAAAGCGTTATCATGAGAACTGAGTTTTGTTTCATGACAAATGGAAAACAAATCCTGAAGAGGTTAAAGGATAAGTCATGAATTTTTATAAAAAAAGATTTATTTTGTGCATATCTACTTTTTTTTTTATTTTTTTGTTTTTAGGAGGATGTAAATCAGAAAAAATTGTTATTGAAGAAATGCCGCCAATGTCTAAGCATACTATAGAGAAATTTACTATAACTCAAACCGAAAATGGAAAACTAAAAATGATAATAGAAGCAGAATCGGCTATTATAGATGAAAAGTGGAGTATTGCTCACTTAAAGCTTCCTATAGTAAAGTTTTATGATAAGGGCAATTATGTTTCTACGCTTACTGCGGAAAGTGCTGATATAAACTTGGAAACATACGGTGTTAAAGGAATAGGCAAGTGTGTTATTGACACAGCAAATAATGAGCATTTGCAAACTACGAATTTAATGTACAATGCAAAAAAGAATTTACTTTATAGTAATAACAATGTTAAAATTAAAAAACCTGGACAGATGATATACGGAACGAGGTTTGATGCAGATGCTAAACTTGAAACAATTACTATTAAGAATCAGCGAGCGGTTCTTGATTGATTTTGTTGTTTCGTTATCTGTTGCTTTTTTTATCACAGCAATTTCTTGCGCTCAGGATTCAATATTTAAATCGAAAACGTTTGATAATAAAAATACGGAAATAATTGCTGACAAAACATCTTTTAATAAAAAACATTCAGAATTTTTGGCTTCTGGAAATGTAAAAATTGTATCAAAATTTACAAGCGGTGAGAGAGTTGAAGCATCGGGAAATTTTGCCAAGTATAATACAAATGCAGGAAAAGTCAAGCTTTGGTGTAGGGATAAAAAAACTTCAGTAAAATATTTTGTCAAAGGTTCGTCGACGCCTATTATAATATGGGCGGAAGAGATGCAATTTGATAAGAATAGTGAAAACATAAAAGCATACGGCGATGTGTTTGTTGTTACATCTTCAGGTACTGTTCGCTCCGATAATGCTACATTTGATCAAAAGACATCAGTGGCAGTATTTAAAAAAGATAAAAAAAAACCTATTGCAGAAGTTACATATAAAAGCAAAAAACAGCTTTATGAAGCTAATAAAATAATTTTTTACGACACTGACACTAATGATGTTAAAAAAATATTTATGAAAGGAGATGTTAAAGGCAAAATAGAAATGGAAGATACAATAAATGATACTAAGAACTGAAAAATTATTTAAAAAATATAAGCACAGAATGGTTGTAAACGGTATAAGCATAAGCGTTAGACAAGGCGAGATTGTAGGATTGCTTGGTCCTAACGGAGCCGGAAAAACCACAATTTTTTATATGACTGTCGGTCTTGTTAACCCATATGACGGAAGCGTTTATTTGGGAGACAAGGAGGTTACTGATTGGTCTATGTATCAAAGATCACGTGCGGGAATCAGTTATCTTGATCAAGAAACATCAATCTTTCGCGGTTTGAGCATAGAAGATAATTTAATGGCTGTTGCTCAAATGCTTACTGTTTCAAAAAGTGAGCAACAGGAAAAAGTTGATTCGTTGCTTGAAGATTTTGGTCTTATAAGACTTAGGAAACAGATGAGCGTTACTCTTTCAGGTGGCGAAAAAAGAAGACTTGAAATTGCAAGGGCGCTGGTAACCAATCCTAAATTTTTACTTTTAGACGAACCTTTTGTAGGAATTGATCCAATTACTGTTGATGATATACAAAAAATTATAAAAAGTCTTAGAGACAGAGGATTGGGAATTTTAATAACAGACCATAACGTAAGAGAAACTCTTGAAATTATTGACAGAGCTTACATTATTTATGAAGGGAAAATTTTACTTGAGGGTAGCGCCAAAAAATTATTGGAGAATCCTAAGGCAAAGAAAGTGTATCTTGGCGATAATTTTAAGATGTAGATAAAAATAAAAATTTGTTGAATTTTCTTGATGATTTAAAAACGTACATAAATCTTGTATATTAAATAGTATCGTAAGGGAGAGAGGAATGCAGATTAACATAACGGCAAGGCATCTTAAACTGACAGATTCCATAGATTCTTACGTGCGAAAAAAAATTACAAAATATGAAAGATTTTTCAATACAATTGACGTTTTTGTCCATGTTATTTTGTCGATTGAAAAAAACAGGCATCTAACTGAAATAATTTTACACTCCGGAAAAATTTCTTTCAGATCAAAAGAAGAATCAACAAACTTATACGACTCAATAGATTTCGCATCAGACAAACTTGAAAAACAACTCAGAAAACAAAAAGACAAACTGACAATTTTAAAAGATAAAAAACGTAATATTGAAGAAGCATTTTCTTATGATACTATGGAATATTCAAGAACAAAAATTTCAGAAATAAAACGTTTTGATTTACAACCTGCTATGGTTGAAGAAGCAATTAACGAGATGGACAATCTAGGTTATAAAGTATATTGTTTAAAGACGGAGTGAACGACAAAGTAATCGTTCTTTACCGCAATGACACTGTATCTATAATTCTTTTAGATCTCAATGAAATGTAAAATAGGAGAAAGTCATATGAAGATTATGGATTTTTTAAGTCAGGATGCGATAACTGTCGATCTGAAAGCAACAGATAAGAAGTCGGCGATTGTAGAGCTGACTGAAGTTTTAAAAAATACTAAAAAGATTAAAAACAGTGATGATATAATAAATATTGTTTTAGAAAGAGAAAGGCTCGGTTCAACAGGAATCGGTCAGGGCGTTGCACTCCCTCATGGTAAGATTGAGCTTTTGCAGGAACAAATTGGAGTTCTCGGTATATCTCGTAAAGGGATAGACTTTAATTCTCTTGATGGCGAACCTGTCCATATAATTTTTCTTTTAGTTGGACCTGTTGAAGTTGCTGGACAACATTTGAAGGCTTTGTCAAGAATCTCAAGATTGTTTAAAGATAAATTTTTAAGACAAGCAATAAAAGAAGCTAAAAGTACGCAAGAAGTAGTAAAGCTTATACAGCAAGAAGATGCTTATTGATGACTATGTCTGTAGATGTTCTTATTAAAGAGAAAAGCGAGCTTTTCAAATTCAAACTGTTAGCCGGAGCAGGTGGTATTTGTAGGCGTATTAGTGTGTCTGATATAAACAGACCGGGTCTTGCTTTAGCTGGTTTCTTAGAACATTTTCCATATGAACGCATACAGGTTATAGGCATAACAGAATATGTATATTTTAGTCATTTGGATAGTGATTCTCAGATAACAGTGTTGACTAAAATTTTTTCAAATGAAAAAGCTGTAGCTTGTATTTTAACTAGAGATTTGACACCTATAGACGCTATGCTTAAAGTTTTTTCTGATTTAGACGTTCCTCTTTTAAAGACGACTTTAACAACTTCTTCTTTCTCTCGGGATTTAAATTATTACTTAGACAATAAGCTTGCGCCTTCAATTAAAATACACGGTGTTATGGTGAATGTTTATGGACTTGGAGTTTTAATTGTAGGAAAACCTGGAATAGGGAAATCAGAATGCGTACTTGAGCTTGTTAAAAGAGGGCACAAATTTATTGCTGATGATATAGTTAATATAAAGAAACTTTCTTCTGGGAAATTTTTAACAGGAAGCGGTTTAGATATTACAAAGCATTTGATAGAAGTAAGAGGTATAGGAATTATAGATATTAAAGAACTTTTTGGTGTAGGAAATATTTTATATGAGTCCAAAATTGAGCTAGTTATAAAACTTGAAGAGTGGGACCAACTTAAAAAGTATGATAGAATTGGGATTGCCGATTATTATGTAGAGTATTTAGGCGTTGAGGTTCCTGAGATTACAATTCCTATTGCACTCGGCAGAAATACTGCCGTTCTTATTGAAACGGCAAGTTTAAATCAAAGGCTAAAAAACAAAGGGCATTTTACCGCTAAAGCATTAGACTCTAAATTGCGTCAAGAACTAAACAATCAATAGTCCATGGCTAAATTATATATAATTTCAGGTATGTCTGGAGCAGGCAAAAGTCAGGCACTTAAAATTTTTGAAGATTTTGGGTTTGTTTGTGTTGATAATATGCCTGTTCAGATGATTGTTGATTTTGCAGACATATGCGTAAAGGATTCTAAAAAATATAGAAACATCGCAATAGGTATAGACTCCAGAGCGGGGGAACATCTTTCAGGATTCAAAAATTTTCTTGCAATTCTAAAAAACAAAAAAATAAGTTATAAAATTATTTTTTTTACTGCTTCTAATGATATTATTTTAAGACGTTATTCGGAAACGCGACACCACCATCCTAGCGGCAAATCGGTTTGGGATGGAATAAAGCAGGAAAGAAAAATACTAGATAATATTTTTAGCGTTGCCGATGAAGTTATTGACACTTCAAATCTTACAATAGGAGAGTTAAAAAAAGTAATTTCAGTTCTTGTTAATATTCAGCAATTTGAAAAACGATATTTAAACATTTCAGTCGTATCTTTTGGCTATAAATACGGTGTTCCAAATGACGCAAATATAGTTTATGATGTGCGTTTTATAACAAACCCTAATTATGTCCACGAATTAAAATATAAAACAGGTCGCGACAAATCTGTTCAAAGATATATAGAAAAACATAAGGAGTTTAAAATATTTTTTAAAGAATTTTCAAAACTTATTGAAAGCACTCTTCCAAGTTACATAAATGAAGGGAGGAGTTATTTAATTATTGCAATAGGATGTACTGGTGGACGTCATAGATCTGTTTTTACAGCTGAAAAGCTAGCTGCTTTTTTGAAAAGCAGAAAATACAAAGTGAAACTTAGCCACAGAGACATTCTGAGAGGTTGTAATAATGGAAAATTAATATTTGAAACTTATAAGAAGTGCATATGATTAAGATTATTGTGGCAGCTCATTGCGATCTAGTTTCTAAGCTGGCAGAGGCTACTGTGGCTATATCTGGTAAGTAACCTAATTTTTATTTTGTTATGCTTGGGTTAAACGACACTTTGGAACAAATGCGTTTACATATTTTAAATCTCCTAAAAGACGTAAGTGATAAAGACGGTATTTTAGTTCTTGCCGATATGTTTGGAGGCACTCCTTGCAATGCTTCTATCCGTACTTGGGCAGATTTGAAAGTTACAGATTTAAAATTTGAAGTTATTTCAGGAGTAAATCCTCCGAAGGTTTGATCAGAATTGATGACAAGTCAAGGTTAGTACGTGGTCAAATAGTGCAAGGTTAGCTTAACTAGTTACTCAGCCATAATATGTTGTGTATATGGTTGGAGAGCGGTTTAAAAATCAAATCTTTAAATATTGGGGGAATGCATTTTATATTAAGCAAAAAACAGCTGATGGATAATATATATGTGAATAATGAAGACATTGAAAGTTTAAAGCAAATATACGCTAGTGGGATTGAAATAGAAGTCAGAATTCTTCCAGATGATGAAAAAAATATATTATGCAACATATATTTAAAAAAGAACATCAAACCATTTGTGAGTCAGACAAATGAACAAGGTTAAATTTATTTTTTGTACCCACAATTATCAGACTATTGTGAATTTTGATTGAGTTTTTGAGAAGGCTTATCTACAGCGTGGCATAAAATGGACGCAGAAATGTTAACCGGGTATTATATACTACTGAAGATAAAGGATATAATCTTAATGTTTTCCAGATAAACAAAAAAATGAGATATTTAGTCCATTTTGTGATAGTTGAAGACATACTAGAATATTTCAAAAAACTTGTGAAAGAAAATCCGAGGACAGATCCTGCTGTAGTTATGTCTGATGATGGAGAAAAGTTCGGGATGTATCCGATAACATACAAACATGTTTATAAAAATGAATAGTTTGAAAAATTTTGACGGCTTTAGAAGAAAACTTTAGTTCATTTTACTCAATATCAGATACTATTCGTTTTGGAGTCTTTATAATGTTTCTTGCAGTTTTTTCTTTATATTTAGACGTTTAGCGATCTTTGTATTTTTGTTTTTTGCAGGAAGTAGATTCAGTCCAATATTTTCTATATTTTCTGTTTTAGGAATATAAAAATGAAAGAAAAAATTATAGTCGTTTCAAATAAAGCGGGATTACACGCAAGACCTGCTGCAACTCTTGTGCAAACTCTAAGTAAATATCAATCAGACGTTAAAATTTTAAAAAATGATTTTGAGGTTGATGCTAAAAGTATAATGGGTGTTATGTCATTAGCAGCTGCTTACGGAAGCAAGCTAAAATTCATTGCAGATGGTCCTGATGAATATGAAGCTATTGCTGCCGTAGAAAATTTATTTGGTTCGAATGGTTCGAAATTTGGCGAATAGGAGATAATATGCTTGTTGATAGAGATATAGTTCTAGAAGGTATTGCTGCGTCTTCAGGAATTGCCATAGGAAAAGTTTTTCTTCTAGAAGAAGAATGTTTTTATTTCATCCACAAAGAAATTCCCAAATCTTTTAAAGAAACTGAAAGGAAAAGGTTTGATGATGCTATAGAAAAAACTAGAAACGAATTCACGATTATGTACAACAAAATTAATGATGTTCTTGGAAAAAATTATGCCCATATAGTAGATGTTTATCTTTTGATTTTAGATGATCCTACATTAAAAAAAGACGTATATAAACTTATTGACAACGGTGTCAATGCCGAATATGCTCTTTTTAAAGTTCTTGATAAAATTATTCGTTCTTTTGAGAATATAAATGATAGCTTTTTTAGAGAAAGAAAAGTTGATATTCAAGATGTAGGCAAAAAAATTCTTGCAAATCTTTTTGGCAAAAAAAGAAAAAACCTTGCAGGAGTAGATGAAGAATCTATCATTATCTCAAACAATTTAACGACGGCTGATACAGTATTGGTTAGAGGAAAAAAAATTGCAGGGTTTGCTACGGATATTGGTGGAAAGACTTCTCATACAGCGATTATCGCACAAGGTCTTGCTATACCTGCTGTAGTAGGGCTTAAAAATATATCTTTACTTGTTAAAACTGGGGAAACAATAATAATTGATGGCAATAAAGGCGAAATTGTATTAAACCCTTCTTCCAAAACTTTGCTGCATTACAAAAATAAATATGATTTTCAATTGTCAAAAATGGTAGAATTAGAAAAACTTAAAAATTTAACGTCAGAAACTACAGATAATCACAAAATTTTTATTTTTGCTAATATTAGCCATTCGGATGAAGTGCCGCTTATTTTGAATAAAGGTGCAGTGGGCATAGGACTCTACAGAACGGAAACAATATATTTTAATCGCGATTCTATCCCTAAAGAACAGGAGCATTTTGATACATACTCTAAAGTAGTACAACAAATATCGCCTTATGCCATTACAATAAGAACGTTTGATTTGGGAGGCGATAAATTTGCTAAAATGGGATTATTAAATCAAAATTTTGAATCTAATCTGTTTTTGGGATTAAGATCTATAAGATTGTGCCTTAAATACCCTGAAATATTTATAAGCCAGTTAAGAGCTATCTTAAGAGTTTCTGTTTTAGGAAAAGTAAAATTGATGTATCCAATGATTTCAGATCTTGCCGAAGTAAGAGACGCAAACGTTATTCTTGACAAAGTGAAAGAAGATTTAAGAAAAGAAAACATAAAGTTTGATGAAAATATGGAAGTTGGTGTTATGATAGAAGTACCGTCAGCTGTAGCAGTAATTGATTCCATTGCAAAAGAAGTAGATTTTGTATCAATA
>JAITAQ010000041.1 GCA_031283985.1 Endomicrobium sp.
TTTCATATAGAGTGGCTCAAAGAGTGCAAAAGAGTTCTAAAAGATAATGGAACTATTTGGGTGAGCGGAACATATCATTCTATCTATCAGTGTGGAGTAGCGCTTGAAATAAATGGATACCATTTCTTAAACGATATAATTTGGTTCAAGCCAAATGCTGCCCCAAATTTAAGCTGTCGTTTTTTTACAGCAAGCCATGAAACTTTGATATGGGCGCGTAAAGATAAGAAAGGCAAGCATACTTTTAACTATAATTTAATGAAAAATGGAAAATGGAAGGAAGATTCTTTAAAAAAAGACGGAACGCAGATGCGCAGCGTGTGGTCAATTGGAACTCCAAAACCTTCTGAAAAACTATTTGGCAAACATCCGACACAAAAGCCTTTAGATTTGTTGAAGAGAATTGTTTTGGCGAGCACAAATGAAGGATATACTGTGCTTGATCCTTTCGCAGGCAGTTCAACAACTGGAATAGCTGCTGTTATAAATGGTAGAAAATTTATTGGGATTGATACTGAAGAGAAATATTTAGATTTATCTGTAAAAAGATATAAAGGTTTAGTTTCAGAAGATAATGAAGATAAGGCTTTAAATTGCTTGAATCATAAAAGTTTTGGACAACAATATCTTCTTGAAAAAAGTGTAAAATATAGAACGGATAAAAGAAAGAAATGAAGGTAATCACAAGAGCTAGTGCAATAATCAATTTGCGTAAATACGTCGGACAGAATTTAAGAGATTTAGCTCTGGAACACAAAGTTACGACTTTTGAAACAGGTAAACAAAATAAAGGATGGAAAGGTTTAGTTCTTGAAAAATTGACAGGGTTGGATACTAATATCTCAAAGGCTCCAAATGGATTGAATTTTGAGCTGAAGTCAGTAAGTTTTTGCGAACGCAAAGGTGAATTTGTGCCAAAAGAGACAATGGCAATAACTATGATAAACTCTAAAGAACTTTTAGAGATGGAATTTTATGATAGCCACTGTTGGTCAAAATTAAAATCAATAGTTTTTTGCGCAGTCAAGTGGAATGGCAAAAACGCTGAAGATGCGGAATTATTGAAAGTAACAAGTTTTGACTTTACAAATGATGGCAATTTAATTGCCGAGATAAAAAAAGATTATGATTTTATAAGAAATAAGCTTAAAAATAGTGGGTTTGCTTCTTTAACAGGCAAAGATGGAAAATGGATACAAGCAAGAACAAAAGGCATTGGACACGGCTCAATTACAAGAGCTTTTTATGCAAGAAAATCTTTAGTAAAGAGAATATTTGATAATTCAAAATGAAGCTTGATTTAAGTATAGAATTTGCTGGGATTAAATTTAAGAACCCTGTGTTTACAGCATCGGGGACTTTTGGTTATGGTTATGAGCTTGCCGATTTAATGCCTTTGGAAAGGCTGGGTGCGATTGTAACAAAAACGATTACTTTAGAGCCGTGTTCAGGGAATGCACAGCCGAGGATTTCCGAAGTTACTTCAGGAATGTTAAATACAATAGGTCTGCAAAATATGGGAGTTAAAGCTTTTGTTGAAGGTCCTCTTAATAATTTACGGAAAATAGGTTCTCCTGTTATAGTAAGCGTTGCTGGAGGTTCAGTAAACGAGTATGTTGAAACTGTAAAGATATTGAACTTGTATTCAGGTGTGTCTGCAATAGAACTGAACTTATCTTGCCCGAATTTAAAAAAGAAAATAGTATGCCATGATTTGCCTTTAATGCAAGAGGTTGTCAAAAGCGTAAAGAAAGTTTCAAATGTTCCCATTATTACAAAACTGTCGCCGCTGGTTACGGATATTTCCAAACTTGCTGTGACAGCTCAAAAAGCTGGAGCCGATGGTATAACTTTAGTAAATACTTATCCTGCTATGGCTATAAATATAAAAACTTTTAAACCCAAACTTTCTACTGTTAAAGGCGGCATGTCGGGAGCTTGCATTAAACCTATGTCGTTGCGATGCGTTTATGACGCATATCAAAATGTAAATATACCCATTTTAGGTTGTGGCGGAATAATGACAGGTGAAGATGCAATTGAATTTATGCTTGCGGGTGCAACGATTGTAAGCGTTGGCAGCGCAAGTTTGGTGTCTCCCGAAAATTTAATTAAAATTATTGATGAAATTGAAAGAATATTAAAAGAAAAGAACGTAAAATCTATAAAAGAGATAATAGGTGCTGCTAATACTGTAAAAAATATTTGTTAGAGGAATTGTGATGAAAAAGACAATATTAGCTTTGGACGTTTATGACTTTCAAAAAGCTGAGAGACTTGTAAAAGAAACAAGTCCATATATAGACGTCTATAAAGTTGGTCCTATTTTATTTCTGCAGGCAGGAAAAGAGATAATAAGAATGATAAAAGACAACGGTAAAGAAATTTTTTTGGATTTAAAATTCCATGATATTCCCGCTACAGTAAAGCGTTCTGTAGAATCAGCAAGAGATTTGGGTGTTTTTAGTTTAACAGTCCATTCAATTGGTGGGGAAGCAATGCTCAAAGCTGGTGCTTCTGTTGAGAATAGACCTAAAATATGGGCTGTAACTGTTTTAACAAGCCAGATTACCATGCCTGAAGAAGTACTAAGAAGAGCAAAACTTACAAAGATATGCGGAATAGATGGCGTAATATCTTCGCCACTGGAAATATCTTTAATCAAAAAAGAATGCGGAAAAGAATTTAACGTGGTAACTCCCGGCATAAGACTGGCAAAAACAAACGACGACCAAAAAAGGGTTGCCACCCCTGAAACAGCAATAAAAGACGGAGCTGATTTTATAGTTATAGGAAGACCTATATTAGAAGCGGAAAATCCTATTGAAGTTGCTAAGAATATTTATGAGAGAACATTGCTATAATGATGATATTGGCATCAAAAAAATCAGAAAAGCTGTTTGTTGACGGATTAAAAACTGGGCTTTTACTGGAGATCGGTGGAATAGGTCCTATTTCTCTCTTAGTTTTTCGTTTGTCTCTATCTTTACCTTTAAGCAAATTGATTATAGGGATTATAGGAATAAGCCTTGCTGATATTATTTATGTAAGTCTGGCTGTTTTTTCAATATCTACCATTATAAAGAAATTAAAGTCTTATCAGAGAATTTTTAATATTATCGTTGGAATGGTTCTGATTACATTTGGGGTCTTATTTATAACGTCAGGACATGTTGTAGATTCATCTTCATTTCAAGGTCGCAATTTATTTTTGTGGTTATTTGGGTTGAATATTGCAAATCCTATGACAATTTTGTTTATTACTGGGATTTTTTCTCTTGAGATAAGCAAACGAAATATGGATTTAAAAAAAACCTGGGTTTTTGCTTTTGGATTTTTGTTTGCTACTCCGATATTTATGACTTTTGTTTGTTTGGTTGGCAATATTGTCGGAAAATTTTTGCCGAGCATTTTTGTGTATATAATAAATGCGATTATGGGTTGCGTATTGATATTTTTAGGTATAAGAAGTATAAGAAGAAGTATAAGAAATAGGGAAATGAAGGAGATGTAAAATTGCTACAGGAAGATATAAGACAGCTATTCAAAAGAAATAATGCTCTTTTAAAAGGGCATTTTAAATTATCCAGTGGTTTACATTCGGATACATATTTTCAGTCGGCTTTAATTTTACAGTATCCTAAAGAAGCCGAAAGGCTTGGAGAGGAACTTGCAAAAACAATAAAAGAGAACAACATAAAAGTTGATGTGGTTGTTTCTCCCGCAATAGGTGGCATTGTTATTGGTCAGGAAATTGGCAGAGCTTTAAGCGTAAGAGTAATATTTACAGAAAGAGTTGACGGGAAAGTTCTCTTGCGGAGAGGTTTTTCAGTAAGTGCTAATGAAAAAGTTTTAGTGGTGGAAGATGTTATAACTACTGGGCTTTCAAGCAGAGAAGTTATAAGAATGCTGAAAGCAAATGGGTCACAAGTTGTTGCGGTTGTGTCTCTTGTTGACAGAAGTGCTGGGAAAGTTGATTTTGGCGTTTCAAGATTTTCTCTCTTAAGTTTGGAAGTAAAAATTTATAAAGAAAAAGATTGCCCTATGTGTAAAGAGGGTAGTATTGCAGTTAAGCCCGGAAGCAGGGAATAAAACGTTATCCTTTCAGATTTGTGCTTTGTTTTTTAAAATCGAGGAAGTTGATTATGAATATATTATGGACATTTGCTCCGATTTTGCTTTTTGTATTTATTTTTGTTGGCAGCGGAGTGTACTTTTCTTTAATGGGGTATGAGAAGGCATTTTCTATTGTTCCTCCTGTAATTGCAATAATACCTTCAATAATTTTGGCATGGATTAGAAATCGCAAACCTTCGGAAGAAAAAACTGCAGAATTTCTAGCTGGAATAGGCGAAAAAGATATAGTTTATATGTGCATGATCTTTCTTTTAGCTGGGGCATTTGGAGAAGTTACTAAAAGCATAAGCTCAATTGAGTCTTTGGTAAATTGCACAATATCATTTGTCCCTGCAAAGTTTTTATTGATAGGAATATTTTTAATATCTGCTTTTTTATCAACTGCAATAGGTTCAGCTCTCGGTACGGTAGCTGCTGTAGGACCGGTTGCGGCTGATTTTTGTCTGCACGCCAGTGGTATTTCTATGCCTGTCGCTATGGGTGCTGTAGTAGGAGGAGCTTTTTTTGGAGATAATTTATCTTTAGTTTCGGACACTACAATTGTGTCCATATCCTCTCAAGGTGCAAATGTCAAAAAGAAATTCAATATAAATCTTCGTATAGCTGTTTTTGCTACTTTAATAAGTATTTTTGTCATGTGTTTGTCAGCAACGGTGACGGTAGATAAAATACACAGTCATGATTTTTCATTAATACTGATTTCCCCTTACATTATTTTGCTGGTTTTGGCTTTCAATAGGGTGAATATTTTGGTTTGTTTGACTCTTAGCATACTATTTTCAGGAATTATAGGGCATTGCTGCCACGCCGGTTATGGTATGATGAAGTTTTGTAACGATATCAATACCGGGTTTTTGAAAGTATATGGAGTTCTTTTGCTTGGTTTAATGGTCGGTGGTTTGTCCGGTCTTATAGGTAGCGATGCTGTAAAAGAAGTTGCGTGCATTATATCTGACCGTTTAAGAAATAAAACAGAATCCAAAATGCCTCAGTTTATTATAGGTGGATTGTCGTCCATGTTCACGTTTCTTCTGTCAAACAATGTCATAGCTATAATTTGTTGCGGGAAAATAGCCAACGGCATAGCCAAACACAACGGAATTTCTCCGCATTATTCCGCAACAATACTTGAAGTATTTGCTTGCGGGGTAAAAGGATTGCTTCCGCATGGCACGCAAGTTTTGCTTGCGGCGTCTCTTGCGGGCATATCGCCTCTTAGCATTTTGCCACGTGTTTATTATTGCCATGCTTTGATAATTGTCAGTATATTGTTTATTTTATTTGTTGATAAGAAAAGCCCAATTGTAAACTAATAAAAAAAGGAAAATACATAATGTCTATAACATATAAGAGCGCAGGAGTAAACATTGATGCAGGTAATGATCTTGTAAAAAAGTTGAAAAAGAAGCTGCCTAAAATCGGAGGATTTGGTGGGATTTTTCCGATAAATAGAACGAGATACAATCTTGTAAGTTCAACTGATGGCGTAGGGACAAAATTAAAACTTGCATTTCTTCTTAACAAGCATGACACAGTAGGAATAGATTTAGTAGCTATGAATGTAAATGATTTGATATGTGTTGGTGCCAAGCCTCTTTTCTTTTTGGATTATTTTGCTTGCGGAAAGTTAAACGTAGATCAAGCTGAACAAGTTATAAATGGTATAGCCAAAGGTTGCGAGTTATCAGGCTCTTCTCTTATCGGTGGAGAAACTGCAGAAATGCCTGGCTTCTACAAAGACGGTGAGTATGATTTGGTTGGTTTTTCAGTAGGAATAATTGAGAAGGGCAAACAAATAAATGGCAAGAAGATAAAATTTGGTGATGTTGTAATAGGGCTTCCTTCAAGCGGTCCGCACTCAAACGGATATTCTCTTATAAGGAAAGTTTTTTCTGACACTGAACTTAAAAGATATTCAAAACAACTCATTGTTCCGACTAAAATTTATGTTAAAGAAGTTTTAGCTGCTCTTTCAAAGTTTAACTCAAACGAACAAAATATAGTCGGCATAGCCCATATTACAGGTGGAAGTTTTTATGATAAAATAGAAAGAATTCTCCCAGAAAATATTATAGCAGTAATTGAAAAAAAAGCTTGGAAGGTTCCTGAAATTTTTAAACTTGTTCAAGAAAAAGGAAAAATTCTGCAGGATGATATTTATAGAACTCTTAACATGGGAATAGGAATGGTTTTGATTGTTCGCCCTGATGCAGCATTGCAAGTTAAAAAGTTTTTCAAGGGTGCTAAAGCCATAGGTTATATTAAAAAAGGAAATAGAGGCGTTGAAATTATATGATTAGGCTTGTAATTTTAGCTTCCGGTGGTGGCTCTAATATGCAGGCTATAGTAGATGCGTATAAGTTTGGTGTATTAAAAGGTTTGGCTGAAGTCGTTTTGGTTATTTCAAACAATATAAATGCCTTTGTTTTGGAAATAGCAAAAAAAGAAAATATAAAATCTGTTTGTATAGAAAGAAAGAGTTTTAAAAATGACGAATCTTTTAACAAGGAGGTTCTTGCAGAACTTCAAGCCGCAAATGCCGACTTAGTCTGCCTTGCCGGCTATATGAGAATGATAGATAAAGAAATACTGAAAGTTTACAATGGAAGAATTTTAAACATTCATCCTGCTCTTCTTCCAAAATTTGGCGGCAAAGGTATGTATGGGCATTTTGTTCATGAGGCTGTTGTAAAAGCAGGGGAAAAAAAATCTGGAGCAACTGTACATTTTGCAAATGAAGAATATGATTCTGGCAAAATAATTCTGCAGAAAGAAGTGGAAGTCTCTAAGAGCGATACTCCTGAAGAAGTGGCAAGAAAAGTTTTAGAAGTAGAGCATAAAATATACCCACAGGCAATTAAAAAAGTTATAGAAGAAAATTTAAGAGGTTAAAAATGATTCCTCGCTATACTAAGCCTGAAATGGCTGCAGTTTGGTCAGATGAAAACAGATTTAAAAAAATGCTTGAAGTTGAAATTTTTGCGGCTGAAGCTATGTCAAAGTTAGGCACAATTCCCAAAAGAGCTGTGGATACCATAAAGAAAAAAGCAAAAATAAATGTCAAAAGAATAACTGAAATAGAACTTGCAGTTAAGCACGACGTTATAGCTTTTCTTACTGGAGTTGTTGAGACTGTTGGTCATGAGGGACGTTTTTTACATTTAGGTATGACATCTTCCGATGTTTTAGATACAGCTACCGGTGCACAGCTTAGACAATCTACAAAACTTCTTATAGAAGAGGCTAAAAAATTGTCTCTTATAACAGCAAAGTTGGCAAATAAGTATAAGATGACTCCTATAATGGGAAGAACTCACGGTGTGCATGCAGAGCCGATGACTTTTGGATTAAAAGTAGCTTCTTGGTACAGTGAAATCATGAGGTCTTTAAATAGATTGATTTTTACCCTTGAGACCGTAAGCTATGGTAAAATTTCAGGGGCGGTCGGCACTATGGCTCATTTGGATCCTAGCGTTGAAAAGTATGTATGCAAAAAAATGGGATTGAAGCCAGAACCTATTTCTACGCAAATCGTTCCCCGCGACAGACATTCAATTTATTTTTCTACTTTGGCACATGTCGGTGCATGTCTTGAGAGGATTGCCATAGAAATAAGGCATTTACAAAGGACGGAAGTAGCAGAAGCTGAAGAGACTTTTACGAAAGGACAAAAAGGATCGTCTGCTATGCCGCACAAAAGAAACCCTATAATTTCGGAAAATATATGTGGACTTGCTCGTCTTTTAAGGGGATATGCTGTTACTGCTATGGAAAATATAGCGTTGTGGCATGAACGCGACATAAGCCATTCTTCCACGGAAAGGATCATGTTTCCCGATGCTTCAATAGTTTTACACTACATGCTTATCAGAATGCAAGGGTTATTGTCAGGTCTTAATGTTTATCCTAAAAACATGCAGGCAAACATAGACAAAACAAAGGATATTATTTTTTCTGGGACTGCGCTTCTTTCTTTGGTGGACAAAGGCGTACCTAGAGAAGACGCTTATGCAATGACGCAGGCTGCAGCATTTGATGCAAGGGATAACAAAATATCTTTTGAAGAAGCATGTCTTAGAAGCCAAGATATAAAAAAATATATGAATCCTAATGAGATTAAGAAAGATTGCGACCTGAAATCTCAATTTAAAAATGTTGGATATATTTTTAAACGTGTATTTAAAGAATAAAGTCAACGTACAATGATTGAAAAGGTTTAAAAATTGCACTTTACAATTTCTCTATCCTGCAACAAATCACTCAAGTTTAGTAAAGTATTAAAGTATCAAGATATTTTGAAGAAAAGTTTAAAAAAAGTCATTTAGTTTAACAAGAAAAAAATTTTCATATATTTAACAAAAACTCTCACGTTAAATTTGCGTGGGAATTTTTGTATCGAAAATACTTATGTTATAATAATCAATTATATATATACATTAACTTGTTGTGGAGAAAATTATGATCAGGTTTACTACTTCTGGAGAATCTCACGGAGAAGCTTTGGTAGCAATTGTTGAAGGAATTCCTGCCGGACTTATTATAGATATTGATAATATAAATTTAGACCTTGCAAGAAGACAGAAAGGTTATGGCAGGGGCAAAAGAATGAGTATAGAAAATGATAAAGTAAAAATTTTATCAGGCATACGACAGCGCAAGTCTTTGGGTTCTCCAATAACTATGCTTATTTTCAATAAAGATTTTAAAAATTGGGCAGATATAATGTTGCCTTTTTCAAATGAGTCTAGCAGTGTTCCTCTTTTAAGCCCTCGTCCCGGACATGCTGATCTGCCTGGTCTTATGAAGTACGGTTTAAAAGATTTCAGAGATATTCTTGAAAGAGCCTCTGCTAGAGAAACAGCAGCTAGGGTGGCAGCTGGAGCTGTGTGCAAAGCTCTTTTAAAAGAGCTTTGTATAAGTGTTATGTCTTACACTTCGCAAATTGGAAGTGTTGCTGTTGAAAACGTTTTAATTGAAGAAGAAAAGTTTTGGGATAATGTTGAAAGCTCTGAACTGAGATCTCCAGATAGTGAAGCTGATAGGAAAATGAAAAAATTGATAGAAGTAGCTTCTTTAAATGGTGATACGCTTGGTGGTAAGATTATAGTTGTAGCCAAGAATGTTCCCGTTGGTCTTGGGAGCCATGTCCAATATGATTTAAAACTTGACGGATGCCTTGCCAAGTCTTTAATTTCTATTCAGGCTATGAAAGCTGTTGAGTTTGGAGATGGCGTCAAACTTGCAGAACTTTTCGGTTCAAAAGCTCATGATGAGATTTTCTACGATAAAACAAAATGTTTTTATAGAAAAACTAACAGAGCAGGTGGTATAGAAGGAGGAATGAGTAATGGTGAGCCTATAGTTATAACTTGTACAATGAAACCAATACCTTCGCTTGTAAATGCTCTTAACTCAGTAAATCTAAAAACAAAAGAAGCGTCAAAAGCCGAAGCTGTTAGAAGTGACGTTTGTGCGGTTCCTGCTGCGGGTGTTATTGCTGAGGCTTCAGTTGCCATAGAGCTTGCTAAGGCTTTAGCAGAAAAGTTTGGTGGAGATTCTATTGAAGATATTAAGAAAAGAGTAAGCGATTACAAAGAAAGGATAAAATCATTATAATGAATTTAGTTTTAACAGGTTTTATGGGTGTAGGAAAATCTATTACCGGAAAACTTCTTTCAGAAGAATTTCACAGAGATTTTTTTGATACTGATATTTTGATAGAGAAAAAAATAGGGTTTTCAATAAGCATGATTTTTGAAAAGTTCGGCGAAAAAGAGTTTAGATGGATGGAATCAGAAATTATAAGGACTTTATTGCAACAAGAGCATCCCTCTGTAATATCTTGCGGAGGAGGAGCTGTTCTTAATCCGTCAAATGTTAAACTTTTAGGAACTAAGGGAATAATAATAAATCTTTACGCTTCGCCCGAAGTGATATATGACAGAATCAAATCTGATTCAACGAGACCACTCTTAAAGCACGAAAATCCTTTAAATGAAATAAAAAGACTTTTAGAATTAAGAAAAGAAGTATATTCAGACTGTGATTATGTTTTTAATACTGATGGATTAACACCGAGACAAGTTGTAAATAATATTTTAAATTCTCTAGACCACTGTTAGTCAGTTTTTTCAAAGCTAAAAATTGATTTTAGATTTTGTAAGTTATATAATTAAGGAGATATAAATGTTGAAGAAAATATTAGTGTTGCTTGCTACGGTCTTAGGTGGTGTTTCTTTTCTTTATGCCAGTAAAACATGTGTGCTTGATACGCCTACTACTGCCATATTAAGTTCAGGTTCGTACAGTGCTGACGTCAGGTATTTCTCACATGGAAACATAATTTCAGAGATTAATTTTGGTGTTTTCAAGTCTTTAGATTTAGGAGTGTCTTGGGAAATAGATAAGTTTATAGGAAACAAAAACATAAAAGCAGTTGTTCCAGCTCTCCATGTAAAACTTAGACTTTATGGAGGAAGCATGACCCTGCCAGGATTTGCTTTAGGCTATGATGGGCAGGGAACTTTTATAAATAGAGATTCTGACGGTGGCTGCGGATATATGCAAAGATACAAAGGATTGTACTTTGTTATAGGTAGGGAGTTTTTTGTTGAAGGGTTGATATTTAACTTAGGTATTAACATGAACGATTTTTCTAAACCAAAAATTTATTGGTTCTTAAATGCAACATCACCTTTATATAAAGAATTTGTATCTTTTATGCTTGAGTATGACAACGTGAACTATTTCCCCAATGCAAGGCTTAACTGTGGTTTAAGATTTTCCGTGACGGAATATTTAGATATAGATTGCTTTGTAAGAGATTGTTGGGGAAAAAAGGACACGAAAAGAGTTCCAAGTGAAAGATTGCTAAGGATAAGTTATTTAGGAAAATTTTAGCTAGGAACATTTGTATAGTTTTAAAGAAAGAGGGTAAATGGATATAACTTTTGATTTTGAACAGCCTATAGTGGAAATTGATAAAAGAATTGAAGAATTAAAAAAATCTGCTCAGGAACAGAACATAGATTTGTCGGAACAGATTAAAGATCTTGAGAAACCAAGAGATGAGTTGAAACAAAAAATTTATGGCTCGTTGTCGTCATGGCAGCGCATACAAATTGCTAGACATCCACAAAGACCTTATTCTAAAGACTATATAAAACTTATTTTTGAAAATTTTGTTGAACTCCATGGCGACAGATGTTTTGGCGATGATCCTGCTGTTTTATGTGGAATAGCCGAGCTTGACGATAAACTAGTAGCTGTAATCGGGCATCAAAAAGGTAGAACCCTTGAAGAAAACTTGGACAGAAATTTCGGTATGGCTCACCCTGAAGGTTATAGAAAGGCTATGAGAGTAATGAATCTTGCCGAAAAGTTTAATCGCCCTATAATAACATTTATAGATACTCCGGGAGCTTATCCCGGAATTGTCGCTGAAGAAAGAGGACAAGCTGAAGCCATTGCAACAAATTTAAAAAAAATGTCCAACATAAAAGTTCCTATTATAACAGTTGTTATAGGAGAAGGCGGTTCAGGCGGTGCTTTAGGGATAGGAGTTTCAAACAAAGTGTTGTGCTTAGAAAATTCTTATTATTCTGTTATATCACCTGAAGGCTGTGCTGCTATACTTTTCAGAGACGGTTCAAAAGCTGCAGACTCGGCGGCTGCTTTAAAACTTACCTCAAAAGATTTGCTTAAACTAAAAGTTATAGATGAAATAATAAAAGAGCCTCTTGGAGGGGCGCATTACAGTCATGACAAGACTGCTGCAAATATAAAGATGGCTTTAAGTAAATATCTTCATGCTTACAATGGAATGAGCAGTAGAAAAGTTGTTCAGGAAAGATATTTAAGATTTAGAAATATAGGAATTTATGAAGAACCTTTGTCTAAGAAAAATAATAAAAAGATGAAGAAAAAATAGGAGGATTACATGGCGTTGGTGCCAGCAAAACAAATTTTGGAAGAAGCACAAAAAAAAGGTTATGGGATAGGAGCTTACAACGTCAATAACATGGAGCAGATTCAGGCTATTATGGCTGCTGCAAGAGAGACTCAGTCCCCAGTAATTATTCAAGCCAGCAGAGGCGCTTTGAAATATTCTAACTTTACTTATTTGGGGTATTTGATGAAAGCTGCTGTTATTGAAAATCCTGATATTCCAGTAGCTATGCATTTAGATCACGGCAATTCTTTGGAATCTGCTATAAAGGCGATAGGCTTGGGTTTTTCATCTGTTATGATAGACGGATCTTTAATGGAAGATAGCAAAACTACTTCCACTTATGATTATAATGTAAAAGTTACCCATTCTGTTGTTGAATACGCCCATGCCAGAGGTGTTTCAGTTGAAGCAGAAATAGGAACTCTTGGAGGACTTGAAGATGGTGTTGGTTCAGGCAAAATTCATTTGACTGATCCTAGCGAAGCAAAGAAATTTGTAGATGAAACAGGCATTGATTCTTTAGCTATAGCTATAGGAACTTCACATGGCGCTTATAAATTTAAAGGAGCGGCAAATCTTGACTTTGATGTTTTGAAAAAAATAAGAGGTTTGATAAATATTCCTATTGTATTGCATGGCGCTTCTTCAGTTCCTAAAGAATTGATTGACGAAGTAAACAAATACGGCGGCAAAATCCAGGGAGCAGCAGGTGTGCCTATGGCTAGCCTTCAAGAAGCAATTAAACTTGGCGTATCAAAAATTAATGTTGATACTGATGGAAGACTTGCTATTACGGCTGCAATAAGAAAAGTATTTACGGAAACTCCTGAGAAGTTTGATCTAAGAGATTACTTGGGACATGCAAGAACAGCTCTTACAAATCTTATAATTTCAAAAATGAAAAATTTTGGGAGTACAGGACATGCAAAGGATTATGCTCCTAAGACTCTTGAAGATATGAAAAAAGAATATGTTTCTAAGTAATTTTAGTTTTTATCTTTAGCTTTGTAATTGTGACAAGAACGTAAGAAATATCTTTATAAATTTGACTTTGAAAAAAAATATTCAGTTATTGTTGGTTGGAAGATAAAATAAAGGAGGGTGCAAATGTCCCTTTACAATGTGAAAAAAATCCAAATAGCTTCAGTCCTTAAAGTATTACCTGTTTTTTTTGCAATTTTAGGAGTTCTTATAGGTTTGGTTATGTTTTTCTTGTTCCCAACCGATTTGACTGCAAATCTTGGGTTTGGCGTAAAGTTGTTGTCTTGGGTTATATTTGTAGTGCTTCAGACAGTTATAATGGCAATTGGATCACTTATTGTAGTATGGCTTTATAATTTTGTAGTTTCAACATTGAACAGTAGTGTTGTAATATCTCTTGAGCCTAAAGATAAATAGTGGAATTTTCAGACTGCTCAATTAGGATAGATTTGTTGTCGGCGTAATTTGAATTTTAAGTTTTATAAAATCAATTTGAAAATTAAATTTATTTTTGCTGTAGAATTTTTCTTTTCAATGCTGTTGTTCAAACAGAAAGCGAAAATTTTTTTTTGAAGTTTGGCAACATTAGAAAAAGAGAAATTATTTTTTAATTCAATCGTTTAAATTAAGCCTAGAAAAAATAGCCGAAGACCTTGAAATGAAAGGACAAAAAAAGACATCAAAGAAGCAATCAGAAAAATAATTAAAAACCTAAACGGATACAAAATAAACGAAAACAGCGAAATTAAAATAAGTCTTGACAAAGAAAGTAAAAAAAATTGTATTATTGTAAGCAAGATAGAAATAATAAAAAACTTGACTTTAGAAACAAGCTAGATTAAAGCTTAAAAAAGAATTTTTTATAATATTATTTATTCATTCAAGGAGATTATTATTAAAATGAAAAAGGCCTTATTCTTAATTTCAATCAAGAAAAGATATTATGCTTTATTTTTTTCTCTTCGCTATAATGACCTGTATGTATCTCAATTGTCAAGGACACGAGGTTAACAATATAAATAAACCGAGTACTTTAAGTGAACATAATTCCGTCGTTATAAATACGTGGGTAACTTATAAAAAATTAAGACAAATTTCAAAATTTTATGAAAAAGAGTTCATGCTATCTGAAAAGGAAAATTTTGAAGATTTCAAAAAAGATAAATACTATAAAGGCTTATCTAAAGAGCAACAAAAAGATATAAACGAAACATATAAAGCTTTCTTGAAAAGCTACCAAAATTATTACAAAACCGAAGAAAATTTAACTTACAGTAAATATTATTTCTTCAATAGATATTATTTAGATAAAATGGATGAAAATAAACATAAAATTGAACAAGCAAAAAAAGTAAAGAACGAATTTGTAAACGAAGTTGTATCAAAAATTAAAAAGGAATTTTATATTGAATTATATGCTATATTAAAAGAATTCTATAACACATACAAGGTTTTTTGCGATAAAAAGGGAATTAGTAAAGACCAATATACAAACAAAACGTTAGAAGAAGATTTTATATTTATAGATCAACTTTTGACAGTAATAAAAGATTTATATTTATAATGTTATAATAAGAACGTTAAAATATTCAAGCATATCCAGTTTTGACGGTACTAACTTTTAGTGCCGACCGACTTAACAGAAAGAGAAATTTATCTTGCCTCTACATCAAAAGCACGCAAGGTAGATTTCAATTGCAACTAATTTACAATAAGTAATATAATATGATTATTATAAAAACAATTATTATATCCATCAATATTAATGTTTTCTTTCACATTAATATCATCAATAAAAATAAAATATACCAAAGGTTTGCCTTCGGCTATCTTTTTTAAAGAGCTTACCGATGGATTACGTTTCCCAGAATTCCAAACACTTATAATATTTGAATATAACCTAATTTTCTTTTCAAATTGAGTTTAGATATATCCAGTGGATTTAACTGCTTTTTTAATTAATTCAGCTACATTTTTATTAGACATTTTTTATTTTACCAATTATAAAATAAAACTTGACAAAACATTATTAAAAAAAATAGTATATGTCTAATAATATGCCAAAACAATAAGTTTCACAAAAAAAACATTTTCAAGTACAAATATTTACATTATGCAAAATTATACGAAAGAGAAATGGAAGAAAAACTTGTTCTTAGATTTAAGAACTTTAGAAGAAATTGTTGTTTGACGATAATGTGGTATTAAGTTCAAATGACATATTTTTAGAAACCATAAATATAGGTAAAACGACATAATAGTTGCGTTTCTGTATTACACCACAAATGCTACTGCTATTGGAATTCTTGCTAGAATAAGTCTTGGGCATAGTCCTGACAAAGTAGTAAATAAGCTTAAGTATCTAAAACTGTAAGTCACAATATCTGAAGCTATGAAATTTGTTTTGAAAGAACAAATAATGCTAGAACAAAAAAATCGCGTAAAAGTCTATTTTAAATAAATAATATATCAACGCTATATCGCTGTTTTATCAGATGGAGAAAGCCTATGAATCTTTCTAAGTTTACAATTAAATCCCAAGAGTCGTTGGCAGATGCGCAAAATATAGCGTCTGAGTATGATAATCAAGAAATTGCTGCCGAACATATTTTGTACGCTTTAGTTAAACAGCAAGACGGTATAGTTGGTGCAATTATAAAGAAAAGTGCGGTTGCTGGTCAGGAAGATATGCTGTTTTCAGAAATATCAAAAGATTTGGTTTCCGAGATAGAAAAAAAAGTAAAAGTCTCAGGTGGAAATGTATATCTTTCTCAAGGGCTTACAAAGATTTTAAACAATTCCGAAAAATTGGCACAAAATTTGAAAGATGATTACGTTTCTACGGAACATATACTTATTGCAATAGCCGAGGAATCTTCAGAAGCAGCTTCAAAAATACTTAAAAAACACGGACTTACAAAAGATGTTGTTCTAAAAAACCTTGTAAGCATAAGAGGCGATCAGAGAGTGACAGATCAAAACCCAGAAGATAAATACCAAGCTTTAGAGAAATATGGCAAAGATTTAACTGACTTAGCTAAGCGAGGCAAGCTTGACCCAGTGATAGGTAGAGACGAAGAAATTCGTAGATGCGTGCAGGTATTATCCAGAAGAACAAAGAACAATCCTGTAATAATCGGCGAGACTGGAGTAGGGAAAACTGCTATAGTGGAAGGTTTGTCTCAACGCATAGTTTCAGGTGATGTTCCAGAGAGTTTGAAAGATAAAAAAGTTATAGCTTTAGATTTGGGAGCTTTGATTGCAGGTGCCAAATACAGAGGAGAATTTGAGGATAGATTAAAGGCAGTGCTTAAAGAAATTCAGGTCGCAGGGGGCAGAATAATTCTTTTTATAGATGAGCTACACACGATAGTCGGAGCAGGTTCTTCCGAAGGAGCCGTTGATGCGGCAAATATGCTAAAGCCTATGCTTGCCAGAGGCGAGCTTAAGCTTGTCGGTGCTACGACATTAGACGAATATAGAAAGTATATTGAAAAAGATGCGGCTTTGGAAAGGCGTTTTCAACCTGTCTATGCGGGCGAACCGTCTGTTGAAGATACGATAGCAATTCTTAGAGGGATCAAGGAAAAATACGAAGTTCACCATGGGGTAAAAATAAAAGATTCGGCTTTGGTCGCAGCGGCAACTCTTAGTGCAAGATATATAACAGATAGATATTTGCCCGACAAAGCTATAGATTTGGTTGATGAGTCTGCAAGTAAACTCAGAATAGAAATAGATTCTATGCCTATGGAGCTTGACGCTATAGAGCGCAGGATAAGACAGCTTGAGATTGAAAAGCAGGCGGTAAAAAAAGAAAACGATGCTGCGTCGAAAGAGCGTCTTGTAAACATGGAACAAGAAATAGACAAGTTAAATCAAGATTTGGCGGGTATGAAAGTTCATTGGGAAAAAGAAAAATCTTCAATTTCGCAAATCAGACGTTTGAAAGAAGATATTGAAAACATGAAGATTGAAGAGCAGAAAGCTGAAAGAAGTGGTGACTTAAACGCTGTTGCCGAAATTCGTTATGGAAAAATTCCAAATATGCAAAAACAGTTGGAAGAAGAAAACAAAAAACTTCTTAAGCTTCAAAACGAAAAGAAAATGTTAAAAGAAGAA
>JAITAQ010000064.1 GCA_031283985.1 Endomicrobium sp.
AGGGCTATAAGGCATCATAAAGCTTGGAGGAATATCAAAACCTTCTAACAAAAAACCACATTCGTCATTTGTAGAAGGGTTCATAGGACCGATCATTTTTTTGATACCCTGTTCATTTAACCATTCTTGAGCCGAATAAAAAAGAGATTTGGCAGTATGGACATCGTTAATACATTCAAAAAAACCAAAGAAACCGCATTTACTATCTTGGAAAGATATATAACTATAATCTATTATCGCCGCAATTCTACCTATAACATTATTGTTGCCGTCATAAGCCAAAAATAATTGCCTTCTCGCATGCAACCAAAAAGGATTTTTATTTTCGGAAATAATCTTTTTCATGTTGCCAATTAATGGAGGAACCCACTTACTACTTTTTGAATAAATTTTCCAAGGAAATTTAACAAACTGGTTTATTTGATCTTTGTTGCTGGCTTTCATTATTATCATTTATATATTTCCTAAAAAAACTATGCTATCACGCCAAAGTGTTTACCAATTTTTTTAAATTTATCTAATATAAAATCCAAGTGGTTATCAGTATGCGTAGACATATAACTTGTCCTTATTATTGATTGCCCTTCGGGAACCGCAGGAGTTACAACGGGAGAAGCAAATATACCTTCGTCAAAGAGCTTTCGCCACATTTTGAAAGCAAGCAAGTCATTTCCAACGGTTAACGGTATAATTGGCGATTGAGAATTATTAACATTATAACCCATAGACTTAAATTCTTCTTTCATTTTACTTGCTGTCTTCATCAATTTCGCTCTTCTCTCAGGCTCGGCAACAATTAAATCCAACGCTGCATCAATAGCTCCCACACACGACGGCGGAAGGCTTGCAGTAAAAATCATGCTTCTCGCATTATGTTTAATGTAATCTATAACTTTTGAATTGCTTGATATGAATCCGCCAATTGAAGCCAAAGACTTAGAAGCTGTCGCCATAACAACGTCAACATCGTCCTGCATGTTGAAATATTCTCCAGTTCCAGTACCTTTTTCGCCCAAAACTCCTAAAGAGTGGGCTTCATCAACAAAAAGTCTAGCTCCGTATTTTTTTGCAAGCTTAGAAATTTCAGGCAAGTTTGCAATATCGCCTTCCATACTAAAAACACCGTCAACAGCAATCAATATACCTTTACCTTTGTGTCTAACAAGTTGTCTTTCTAAGTCTTCCATATCGTTGTGTCTAAATCTTACCATTTCTCCAAAAGATAAACGGCAACCATCTATGATAGAAGCATGGTCTAGTCTATCCGTAACTACAACTTCGCTTTTGCCTACAAGGCATGAAATTGCACCTAAATTTGAATGATGCCCTGTAGTAAAAAGAATAGCGTCTTCTTTGCCAACAAATTTTGCGAATTTTCTTTCAACTTTCTCATGTAGATCATTTGTTCCATTGAGAAATCTTGATCCAGTGCAAGATGTTCCGTATTTCTTTGCGGCAAGAATTGAAGATTCTATAACTTTAGGATGATTTGCAACTCCAAGATAATTATTTGAACAAACGACTATTTTTTTACTGCCGTCAACTATAATTTCGGAACCTTGTTCGGACTCAACTCTATGAAAATAAGGATAAAAACCAGCTTGTTTCAAGTCGTCAGCAGTATGGAATCCAAAACATTTCTCAAAAACATCGGCACTCATCACGGAACTCCTTACTTCTATTTTTTATGTTTAAAACCAATTATTTTCCAAATACCAATTATACGTAATTTGAGATGCAATTTCAAGGTTGCTAAATTTAATGTTTAAGTCGGTTTCAGCAGGAAAAGTATCGGCAACCCAAGAATCTTGAAGCATCTCTATAATTTTCTGCTTGTTTAACACTGTTGGCTTTCTGGTTAATCTTGAAATAACCCCCATAATAAATCCAGCCGTTTTAAAAGCAAAGTCGGGAATTAATAAAGGCAAAGACTTAACACCTACTGAATATGAAATAATTTTCCCAATCTCTGCCCAAGTGTAAGCGAAAGAATTTGCAAGATAATAAGTATTATTGTCACTTTTTCTATTTTCAAGACATAGCAGTACGGACTTTGCAACATCTTTAACATAAACTAACTGTAAAAGTCTTCTTTTAGTAGTTACAGGTCTTAAATGTTTACATACTAGATTAAAGAATATAAATATATCTTTGTCTCTAGGACCATAAACACTTGCAGGACGAAAAATAGTGTATGGAACTTTTCCACAAAACACTTCTCTCACGGCTTTCTCTGCTTCTATTTTGCTTAAACCATAGTCAGAAACAGGTTCTGGAACATCTGTAACTTTTCTGATAATTCCCACAGGTGATGCTCCCATCGCGGCTTGCGAAGAAATAAAAACAAACTTTTTTAAATTAGAATTATTTCTTAAAATCGCTTGGCAAAGACTTTTTGTATTTTCTACATTCTCTTTAAAATAATTTTCTTTAGTTATAGCACGGACAACTCCTGCGCAATGTATAACAACATCTACATCTTCTACAATTTCCTGTAAGAATTTTTTATTGCCTAAATCGCCATATTTGTATTCAAGTGGGAGACCTTTAATCCACTTTAAATTTGACGTTTGCCTTATAGTACATGTAACTTTATGATTAGCTTCTATTAACGCCTCTGCAATATGGCTTCCAACAAATCCATTTGCACCTGTAAGCAAAATTTTAGACATATGATCACCTTTTATTTTATTAACTCTATACAATATCCTAACTTTTTGCTATTTGGGTAAACTCAGAATTTACAGAAAGGAGACATGCAGATTTCTGCGTGGCTTTATAAAATAGGGATTATTTTTTCTATGTCTTTGCTTTGATCGCACAATATCTTTATAGCTTTTTGAACTATTCTAGTGGCATAAATAGTGGCGTTTCCACCTATACAACCGCCTTCGCAGCCCATTACTTCCACTAAATTGCCTTCAAAACATTTTTTATCTTTAACCATCTTCTTTAAATGCTTTATTGTTTCTTTATTTAATCCATTAATAATGTAAGGCTTTGCAAAATCTTTTTTATCTTCTAAAAGTTTTGCCACCGCTCCTGCAACTCCGCCTGTAACTCCGAAATTTCGACCCTGCTTTGAGCTTTCAATCTCAAATTTCTCTTCAACACAATCTTGAACTTTAATATCTTTAGCTGAAAACAAAGCAGCAAGTTCTTCATAATTTATAACGTAATTAACATTTTCATCATCACAGGCTTCATTTTTCTTTGCAACACAAGGACTTATAAAAACAGTAACGTATTCTGGATGTTCAGTTTTAACTTTTTGAGCTATGTAATACATAGGTGTTTTTGTAGTTGACACAAATTCTTTTACTTCGGGCAGATGCTTTTTTATAAACTGATTATAACCAGCACAGCATGAGGTAGTCATAAAAGATTCGCCAGACTCCATGCGTTTCACAAATTCAAGAGCTTCGTTTCTAGTAGTAATATCGGCTCCTTCGGCAACTTCATACGCATCGTAAAAGCCTGCTTCTTTCAGAGCCGCTTTTAACTGATATACTGAACCTTGAAACTGACCTACAATAGATGGTGCAACCATAGCGATAACTTTCCTGCCAATCTTAATATTTTTCAAAACATCAACTATTTGACTTTTTTCGTTAACAGCTCCAAAAGGACATGCCATCATGCATTTACCGCATGATATACAAACATTATAATCTATTTTAGCTGTACCATTTTCATTCTTTTTGATAGCATCCACAGGACAAGCGTCTTCGCAAGGAACCGCTATTTTCACTATAGCGTTATAGGGACACGCCGGTATGCACATTTTACAGTTTTTACATTTAGCGGGATCTATTTTAGATCTGCCGTTTACAATGCTTATAGCGCCAAATTTGCAGGAAGCTTCGCATGACCTTGACATGCAGCCTTGACATACATCCGTGACATAAATTCTGTTGGGAACACATCCTCGACACGCCGTTTCAATAAGAGTAAGGTGTTTGTCGTCAATATGTTCGCGCTCAAACGCTTTTTTTGCATATTTAGACAAATCAATTGCTTCGTCGCCTTCTTCAATAGAGAATCCAAGTCCTGCTATAACTTTATCTCTTAAAATTGCCCTTTCTTTATAAATACAACACCTGTAAAGAACCTTGTATCCCTTCGGACGTATGTTCAAAGGTATACCACGAGTAGTCTCTTCAAAATTATCTGAAAAGAACGCTTTTGTTATTTTTTCTAATACTTCTTTTTTTAAACTCATTTCCTGATTTTTGTTGTTCATTCTTTCCTGCTTTAATTATTATATTTCACCGTTATAAGCCTTTATGAAAACTTCTCTGATATCATCCATCAAAGGATATACGGGATTTGCTCCAGTACACTGATCGTCAAATGCCTGTTCAACTAGTGTTTCAAGCTTGGCGTTGAAATCTTTTTCAGAAATACCCATTTCTTTTATTGAAAGAGGTATCTGAATATTTTTTTTAAGCTGCGCTATGGATTTAATCAACAACTCTACTTTTTCGTCGTCATTCTTTCCACCAAGATCTAAATTATCAGCAATCTGCCCATATTTTGCTTTTGCATTTGGAAATTTATATTGAGGGAATATTGCCTGTTTTCTCGGCTTATCAGTAGCATTGTATCTTATAACCTGATTGATAACCAATGCGTTTGCAATTCCATGAGAAATGTTAAAAGCTGCACCTAATTTGTGAGCTAACGAGTGAGACAATCCCAAAAATGCGTTGGCAAAAGCCATACCAGCCAACGTAGAAGCATAGTGCATTTTTTCTCTTGCTATTGGATCATCGCTCCCTTTTGAATAAGAACGAGGCAAATACCTAAACACAAGTTTAACGGCTTCCAATGCAGGCGAATTTGTAAAATTTGTTGCAAGTACGGAAACGTAAGCTTCCACAGCGTGAGTTAAAGCATCTATTCCTGAAGCGGCACAAAGCCCTTTAGGCATTGAGTCCACAAAGTTCGGATCAATAATAGCCATATTAGGCGTTAAAGCATAATCAGCTATGGGATATTTAATATGAGTTGAATCTTCAGTAATCACAGCAAATGGAGTAACCTCAGATCCTGTTCCTGAGGTAGTAGGTATAGCTATTAACTGCGCTTTCGTTCCAAGTTCTGGAATCTTGCAAATTCTCTTTCTTATGTCCATAAAACGCATAGCTACATCCTTAAAATCCGTATTGGGATTTTCATACATTAACCACATAATCTTAGCTGCATCTATAGGAGAGCCACCGCCAAAAGCTATAATAACGTCAGGTTCATAAGTTTTAAGCATAGCCAACGCTTCATTTATCGTTGATACACTAGGATCAGGCTTGACGTCAAAAAATATTTGATAGTCAATGTTTATTTCTTCTAAAACCTTAGTTATATTGTAAATAGCACCTGAGTTGAAAAGAAATCTGTCCGTAACTATAAATGCACGTTTTTTACCTTTAAGCTCGCGCAACGCTAAATCGGTAGCACCTCTTTTAAAATAAATTTTTGGAGGGACCCTAAACCACAACATATTCTCACGCCTCTCAGCCACAGTCTTATAATTCAACAAGTGCTTTACACCAACGTTTTCGCTCACAGAATTTCCTCCCCATGAACCACAACCAAGCGTTAATGACGGTTCAAGTTTAAAGTTAAACAAATCTCCTATCCCACCTTGAGATGACGGAGTGTTAATCAAAACACGACCAGTATGAAGTTTTTTAGCAAAATAAGTTATTCTTTCTTGTTTTCTTTCATCTGTATATAGAACTGACGTATGTCCTGCGCCACCAAGCTCTACAAGCTGATAAGCCTTTTCCACCGCATCTTCAAAATTATTAGCTTTATATATAGCAATTAAAGGTGATAATTTTTCGTGAGCAAATTCTTCTTCCAAAGAGATTTCGCTGACTTCACCCACAATAACCTTAGTATCTTTTGGAATTTTCACACCCACCATTTCGGCTATTTTATAAGCTGGCTGCCCTACAATAGCTGCGTTAAGCTTTCCATCAATAATTATGTTTTTTGCAACTTTATATCTTTCTTGTTCTTTCAGTATGTAAGCTCCACGGAGCGTCAATTCTTTTATAACAGCATCATAAATTTCTTTAACGATTATTATTGACTGTTCTGAAGCGCAAATCATGCCGTTGTCAAAAGTTTTTGACATAAGGATTGAAGATACTGCCATCTGAACATTTGCAGTTTCGTCAATAATTGCAGGTGTGTTTCCAGCGCCTACACCTAAAGCAGGCTTACCAGAAGAATAAGCAGCTTTGACCATTCCTGGACCACCTGTAGCAAGTATTATAGCTATATCTTTGTGAGTCATGAGCAAATTTGTAAGCTCCAATGACGGAACGTCTATCCACCCTATTATATTCTCAGGCGCACCTGCTTTAACAGCAGCTTCAAGAACAATTTTAGCAGCGGATATCATAGACTTTTTCGCTCTAGGATGAGGAGAAAAAATAATTCCATTTCTCGTCTTCAAAGCTATTAAAGATTTAAATATTGCAGTGGAAGTAGGATTTGTAGTCGGCACTACGCCTGCGATAATTCCGATAGGGTCGGCAACTATTTTAATTCCGTTGGCTTTGTCTTCGCTTATAAGTCCGCAAGTGTGGGCATCTTTATGTTT
>JAITAQ010000015.1 GCA_031283985.1 Endomicrobium sp.
GAGTGGGATGCAGTGATAGCAGTTAATTTGAAAGGAGTATTTAATTGTATAAAAGCCGTAAGCAAACCTATGCTTAAAGCAAGGCAAGGAAGAATAATAAACATAGCCTCTGTTGTTGGACAGATGGGCAATGCTGGACAGATAAATTATTCTGCTTCAAAAGGTGGGGTTATAGCTATGACGAAAGCTTGCGCCAGAGAATTTGCTTCAAGAAACATTTTAGTGAACGCTATTGCCCCTGGATTTATACGTACAGCTATGACTGACAAGCTAACTCAAGACCAAAAAGATATGCTAGCTGTAAATATACCGTTGGCAAGACTTGGAGAGGCTGAGGATATAGCTAAGGCTGCGTTATTTTTTGCAAGCGACGATTCGTCTTATATAACAGGACACGTTATGGCAGTTAATGGAGGAATGTATATGTAACTCAGTATGCTTTGCATATATATTGAATGGTTGATAAAAACAAATAGTTAAAGATAACAAAGGGGGATATACAAATGGCAGATTTAGAAGTTAGAGTAAAAGAAATTATTGTTGAGCAATTGGGCGTAAATCCCGAGGAAGTGGTGGCAAGTGCATCTTTTGTTAGCGATTTGGGAGCAGATTCTTTGGATACAGTGGAGCTTGTTATGGCTTTTGAAGAAGAATTCGGTATTGAAATTCCAGATGAAGAAGCTGAAAAGATTCAAACCGTAGAAAGTGCAGTTGAGTATATTAAAAAAGCGCATGCTACAAAATAATACAAGGCATAAAAATGAAAAAGAGAATAGTTATAACTGGCGCTGGTGTTGTTACACCTATAGGAATAGGTAACGCTGAGTTTACTAAAGCTTTGAAAGAAGGTAAATCTGGAGCCTGTAATATAGAGTCTTTTGATACGAGAGCGTACACCACACAGTTTGCTGCTATTGTAAAAGACTTTGATCCTGAACAGTTTATTGAGAAGAAAAAAATAAAAAAGATGGCTAAGTTTACACAATTTGGTTTTGCTGCTGCGAAAATGGCTGTTGAAGATTCAGGTCTTGATCTTTCTAAAAACGATTTATCAAGAATCGGAGTAATAACAGGTACGGGTATAGGCGGTTTAGATGTAATTGAGGAAGAAGAACAGACTCTTTTATCAAAAGGTCCTAGAAGAGTGAGTCCTTTCCTTATACCTATGATAATTACTAACATGCTTCCCAGTGAGATTGCAATCAGGTATGGTTTTACCGGACCTAATTATGCAGTTACTAGCGCTTGCGCCTCATCAAATCACGCTATAGGAGATGCTTTAAGGCTTCTTCGCAGCGGTGATGCTGATGTTATAGTTTCTGGTGGGTCCGAAGGGGCGATTGTTCCTTTGGGATTTGCTGGATTTTGTTCAATAAAGGCTCTTTCTCAGAGAAACGAAGATCCTCAAAAAGCCTCAAGACCTTTTGATAAAAACCGTGACGGTTTTGTTATGGGTGAAGGGGCAGGTATAGTTGTTCTTGAGACTCTTGAGCATGCTTTAAATAGAGGTGCTAGAATATATGCAGAACTTGCGGGTTATGGCGCTTCTGATGATGCTTATCACATTACAGCTCCAGAACCGGAAGGAAAAGCTACTATTCTCGCGATGGAGAAAGCCATAGCAGACGCTGGTGTGTCAAAAGATGAAATTGATTATATCAATGCACATGGAACTTCCACTGCATTGAATGACAAAACCGAAACTTTTGCAATAAAAAAGGTTTTTGAAGATAAGGCATACAAAATACCTATTTCATCTACTAAATCTATGACAGGACATCTTTTAGGTGGGTCAGCTGGGGTTGAACTTGTGGCGACTGTTTTTGGTATGCAGGAGGATTTTATACATCCTACTATAAATTATGAAACTCCAGATCCAGATTGCGATTTGGACTATGTGCCAAACAAAATGAGAAAGCAGCAGATAACTTGTGCTCTTTCAAATTCGCTAGGCTTTGGTGGTCATAATGCGACAATAGTAATAAAGAAATATGATAAGTAAAGACTATGAAAAACTTCAAGAGATTATTGAATACAAATTCAATAATCTTGAAGTTCTAAGAACTGCTTTAACGCATAAATCTTATGCGGTCGAATACGGCGGCAAGAAGAGTTATAATGAACGTATGGAATTTCTTGGCGATAGTATTTTATCGGCTGTTATAGTGGAAACATTGTATTTAATATATCCGAGCGAAAGCGAGGGAAAGTTATCTCAGTTAAAAGCCCAAATTGTTTCTGCGTCTAATTTAGGTATTTGGGCAAAAGAAATAAATTTAGGTGATTATATTTTTTTAGGTAAAAGCGAAGACATATTTGAAGCGAGGGATAGGGAAAGTCTTTTGTGTGATGTATTTGAAGCTGTTGTTGGAGCAGTATATTTAGATGGTGGTTTTGAGAATGCAAAAAAATTTGTTTTAAAATTTTTAGATGTTCAGAAAGAAATAATTATAACCGATTATAAAAGTCGACTTCAAGAACTAGCTCAATCAGTTTATAAAGAGCTTCCTGAATATAAGATAATAAAAGAATTCGGACCTGCCCATAACAAAAAATTTGAAGCTGCTGTTTATGTAAAGGGAAAGCTTTTGGGTAGTGGCATTGGGAGTTCTAAAAAGGAAGCTCAACAATCCGCAGCTGAACAAGCTATGAAAAACATAAAGAATTTATCGACGTAATCAGTGTTTGCGTCGATAGACTCGCAGTAAACTAATAGAGGGGTTATATATATGGTAATGGACCATATGTTGTCTGAAGAAGAAAAGATGATGGTTGAGACAGCAAGAACTATTGCGATTGAAAAAATGAAGCCTGTTAGAGAACATTATGATGAAAAAGAAGAGTTTCCGTGGGAAATTGTAAAAGAATTTGCTCAAGCTGACTTATGCGGAGTATATATTCCCGAAGAATATGGCGGTTTCGGAAAAGGTATAATGGGATTGGTTCTTGTAGTTGAAGAGCTTTGCAAAGTTGATGGTGCAATAGCGTTATCTCTTGCCGCTACAGCGCTTGGAACTCTTCCTATTCTTATAGCTGGAAATGAAGAACAAAAGAAAAAATATTTGCCAGATATTGCTTCAGGTAAAAAACTTGCGGCTTTTGGTTTGACTGAGGCTAATGCAGGTTCCGATGCGATTGGAATGACAACTGTGGCTGTAAAAGATGATGATTATTATGTGTTGAACGGAGCGAAGTGTTTTATAACAAACGGCGGTGATGCTGAAACATATACAATTTTTGCTAAGACAAATCCTGCAAGAGGAGCAAGAGGAATTTCTTGCTTTATAGTTGAAAAAGGAACACCTGGTTTTGAATTTGGGAAAAAAGAAAAAAAAATGGGCATAAAAGCTTCTTCCACTAGAGGGCTTATATTTGACAATTGCAGAGTACATAAAGATCAGCTTTTAGGTAAAGAAGGATGCGGTTTGATGCTAGCTCAGTCGACCTTGGATAATTCTCGACCTGGTGTAGCTGCTCAGGCTTTGGGTATAGCTGCTGGCGCATTGGATGAAGCTGTATATTACGCTAGGAAAAGAGTGCAGTTTGGTCATCCTATAGCCTCTTTTCAAGGGATACAGCACATGCTTGCTGATATGGCTACAGAAGTTGAAGCAGCAAGAGCTTTGCTTTATGCTTCAGCTAGAATGATAGACGCAGGAACAGAAAAACGTACAAGCAAAGAATCTGCAATGGCTAAACTTTTCTGCTCTGAAGTAGCTATGAAGGTTACAACTAATGCTGTACAAATATTAGGCGGATATGGATATTCAAGAGAATATCCCGTTGAAAAAATGATGAGAGATGCAAAAATAACGACACTTTATGAAGGAACGAGCCAGATTCAGAAAAATGAAATTGCCCTTAATCTTATAAAGGAATCTGCTGCTAAAACTAAATAAGCAATGATAAATCTTAGAATAAATCATAAAGTGGAATAAAGACAAAGTAATTTTATTTGTCGTAGTTCCACTTTTGTGCTTTTAAGAAGCAAGAAATATAAAGAGGGAGAAAATGAATATAATCGTTTGCATTAAGCAAGTGCCTAATACTACGAACGCTCAAATTGATCATGAAACAGGTAGATTAGAGAGAGATGGATTGGAAT
>JAITAQ010000023.1 GCA_031283985.1 Endomicrobium sp.
GAGAAATTTACCAAATTCCTCCTATGTATTCTGCTTTAAAACATAAAGGTAAAAAACTTTATGAGCTTGCAAGGCAAGGCATAGAAGTTGAAAGAAAATCAAAAAAAATTGTAATAAGCAAGTTTGAAATAATTTCTTATTTCAACGGTATTGTAAGAGTCAGAGTTTCCTGTTCCAGTGGAACATATATAAGAACTTTAGCTCAAGATTTGGGGAAATTTTTAGGATGTGGAGCAACGGTTAAAGCTTTAAGAAGAGAACAGATAGGTGATTTTGACGTAAAAAACGCTTTAAAATATGAAAATTGCGATGAGGCAAATAAAATAATAGAAAATATAATCTCTTTATCGGCATGTATATAAATAAATGAATAAAAAATCAGTTGTAACCATCGGAGCCTTTGATGGAGTACATAAAGGACATAGGTTCCTTATAGATAAAATTGTGTCGTTAGCAGGAAATAATAAGTTAAAAAGCATAGTGATATCGCTTGAAAAACCTGTAAAGAAGGTTAAAGGACTGCTTACAACTTGCGATGAGAAACTTGAAGAAATAAAGGCTTTAGGTGTTGATGAAATTATTCTGATAAATGTGCCTTCTGAAATTTTAACTTATACTGCAGATAGATTTTTTGAAGAATTTTTACTTGATGAGCTAAATGTTTCAGAAATAGTATGTGCTTCCGATTTTGCTTTTGGCAAAGACAGAAAAGGCGATATAGATTGGCTTAAGAAGAAAGCAAAAAAAAATAATGTTAAAGTAAGTATAGTTAAATATTTAAAAAATTCTTTAAAACAAATATCTTCATCTTATATAAGAACGTTGCTTGAAAAAGGTGATTTAAAAAATGCTGCAAAACTATTGGGCAGACACTACTCTTTTTCAGGCATTCCGTTTAAAGATAAAGGCTTTGGTAAAAAGTTAGGGTTTCCTACTGTAAATTTAAAAGTAAATGGTGATAAACTTATTCCAAACGGCGTGTATATAAGTATAATAACGCAAAAAGACAAAATATATCCGGCTGTTACAAGCATAGGAAATCGGCTTACTTTTAACAGGGGTGGCAAGATTGTTCCTGAAACTTATATTTTAAATTTTGCCGGCATATGGGAAAAAACTTTGACAAAAGTAATATTATTGAAAAAAATAAGAGATGAAAAAAAATTTAAGAATGCGCAAGCTCTAAAGTCGCAGATTTCAAAAGATATAGCAAAATCTTCAAAATTTTTTAAATTTTGCAACAGAGTGTAAAAATTTGATATTTTTTTGAAGTTTTGGTAAAATTTACAATAATTTTAAGTGGAGTTTTAATGTCTGACGATTGTCTTTTTTGCAAAATAGCTGAAGGAAAAATTTCATCGCATAAAGTTTATGAAGATGAAGAAGTTTTTGCTTTTAGAGATATAAATCCTCAAGCTCCTGTTCATATAGTGATTATACCAAAAAAACATATAAATGGATTGGATAATGTTTCTCATGAAGACGAGCAAATGCTTGGTCATATTCAAGTTGTGGCTGCAAAAATTGCAAAACAGTTCTCCGAGATGAAGAATGGTTTTCGTGTTATAAATAATTGCGGAGAAGATGGTGGTCAGACTGTTTTTCATATTCATTATCATCTTCTTGGAGGAAAAGTTTTTAGCTGTCTCTATGGTAATTTTTATGATAAAAATTAAACTTTTTTAAGCAAGGAGGTGTTTTTTTAATATGGTGAATATTAAAGTTCGCGAAGGAGAATCTATTGAAGAGTCTATTAGTCGCTTCAAAAGGGAATGCGAAAGAAATGGAATTATGCAAGAAATTAAGAAACGTGAATTCTACAAAGCTCCAAGCGTTTTAAAAAAAGAAAAACTTGCTGAAACAAAGAGAAAAATCCGACGCAAAATGCTTAAATATAACAGATGGTCAAATAAATGAATGCATAAAAAGAGAGTTATGTTTGGCTAATTGCTAACGCTTAACTCCCTTTTAGTTTAACAGTCTATGAGCTTTAAGTCGGGGAAAAATGAAATTGAAAGATATTCAGGATATATTTATAAAAGAGGGAATCAACGAAGATCCCAGAGGATTAAGTGCTGTAGAATCAGATTTGCTGAAACGCAAAGAAGAATATAACTCTCTTTCGTCTAAAAAGAAAGAGAGTTATGATATAGAAAGTCTTAGTAACCCATATTATGATTCAAGAATTATTTACGGCGGTCCAGATATTTATGCAAAAGCTATTTTGGTTGGCATAGATATAGAAACACAAGAACTTTTGCTAGCTAAAAATCTTATGAATTCAGGAAGAAAAATAGATTTAGTTATAGCGCATCATCCAGAAGGGTACGCTTACTCAACATTTTACAGTATTATAGGTATGCAGACCGATATTTTAAATAATCAGGGAATACCTATAAATATTACAGAAAAAATTGTTTCAGAAAAAATTAGAGAAGTTCAAAAAAATGTTTTTCCTAAAAATAACGAAAGAATTTACGATGCTGCGAAACTTTTAAATATTCCTTTTATGACTGCCCATTCTGTAGCTGACAATCACGTTGCGTCGTTTTTACAGAGACAGATAGATGCACTAAAACCTGTTTATTTAAAAGAAATCGTAGATCTGTTAAACGTATATCCAGAATACCAGCACGCAACTAAAATAGGTCAAGCGCCTTTTATTTTGTGTGGAAGCGATTTTTCAAGATGTGGAAAGGTTTTTGTTGATATGACAGGTGGCACTGAAGGACCATTGGAATCTTTTGAAAAACTTGCGACAGCTGGAATAGGGACTATAGTTGGAATGCATTTAAGCTCTAAAGCTGCTAAAGAAGCGGAAAAACATCACTTAAATGTTATTTTAGCTGGGCATACTTCATCTGACAATTTGGGTCTTAACCTTTTGTTTGATAAGCTTGAAAATAAATCAGGTAAACTTGAATTTATAGAATGCTCAGGATTTAGAAGATTCAGAAGATAAAATGGTTATATCTGAGGATATAATAGAAAAAATAAGACTCTCAAACAGCATAGAGTTTGTTGTAAGAGAGTATCTTTCAGATTTGAAAAAGGCAGGTCGCAATTGGAAAGCCTGTTGCCCTTTTCATAATGAGAAAACTCCGTCTTTTGTCGTAAGTCCTGAGAAAGGTATTTTTAGATGTTTTGGCTGTAATACGGCGGGAGATGTTTTTAAGTTTGTTATGCTTGCGGATAATATATCTTGGCTTGAAGCTGTAAGAAGATTGGCTCAAAAAGCAGGAATAACAATTCAAGAAACTAAAAAAAATATAACAAAAGCATCAGAAAAATCTGAAATATTTGACATTTTGGAAAATTCGGCTATATTTTATCATAGATGTTTGTTTGAAAATTCAAGTGCAGGCAAGGTTAGAGATTATCTAAAAAGTCGTGGTATAACAAATGATACTATAAATAAATTTAACCTTGGTTTTGCTCCTAAGGGTCAGCTTTTGCAGTTGGCTTTGAAAAAAGGACATACTGCCGATGAACTTGCAAAAGCAGGTTTAATAACCAAAACTGAGAGAGGAACTTTTTTTGAATATATGTCAGAACGCATTGTATTCCCTATTTATGATGCACAGGGAAGAGTCGTTGCGTTTGGGGGCAGGACTATTGGTAATCAAAAACCTAAATATTTGAATACTCCTGAGACAATCGTTTATTCTAAATCGTCAAATCTTTATGGTTTGTACCAAACTTTGTCTGATCTTAGAAGAGAAAGAAAGATAATTGTTCTTGAAGGGTATATAGACGTTGTAATTCCGCAACAGTTTGGCATAGTTGGAGCAGTAGCGACGCTGGGTACGGCATTTACTCAAAATCATGCGAAATTAGTTACAAGATATTGTGATGAGGTAACATTGCTTTTTGATGCGGATAATGCCGGCAGAACAGCTACTCATAAAGCCTTGGAAATTTTAACAGAGAGTGGTATGGATGCTAAAGTTTCTTCTTTACCGGAACATGTTGACGCTGATGAATATCTGAATCAGCATGGAAAAGAGAAATTTTTAAAATTGTTGTCACATACTTCTAAAAGCGCTATAGATTTTATGATTGACATAGTTTATCGAAGCACGTTGCTGATTGGAAAAGTTGTTTCTCCTGAAACAAAAGCTAAAGCAGTATCAATTCTTTTAGATTTTGTATCAAAAAGTTCAAATACAATAGTTCAAAGAGAATGGATAAAAAAAGTAGCTCAACATATAAATATAGACGAAGGAGCTGTTTGGCAAGAGTTTAAAAAGAAACAAAATCTGAAAATAAAGAGCTATTTTAATGACGATCTTAAAAATTTAATTTCTAAAACGGTCAAAAATAAAAAGATTATCATGTCTTTAGAAGAAAATCTCTTAAATCTGATTTTAAATAATAGAGATTACCTTGAAAGAGTTGGAGCAGATTTTTTTCAAGATGCAAGGTGTCAAAAAATTTATGGTTTACTGGCTTCCGGATTAAGTGATGCGGAAATATTAAACGAACTGTCGTCAGAAGAAATCATATGGTTTTCAGATCTTACTTTAAATTCAATTGAGTATAACGATGTAAATGAAGCTTTTTTAATTATCTTAAAAGATATGGAAGAACACAATTATAGACGAAGAAGGCAGCAGCTTGAGAGGGAAATTCTTTTGATGACAGAAGGTAAAAAAGAAAAAGATAGCGCTTTATTTGAAGAATATAAAAAATTAACAACACTCTTGAAGGGATCGGTGAATTGAAATGGCAAAAAGAGATCTATTTCAAGGTTTAATTGACATCGGTAAAGAGCAGGGATATCTTACATATGAGGATATAAGTAATAATCTTCCACAAAAATATATGGTCGCTGAAAAGATTGACAGTTTTTTTTGCACTTTGGAAAAACATGGCATTCATGTTCTGCAGGATAAAGATGTTGAAAAAGAAAAAAAGAATACAGCAGAAGCTGTTGAACAGTCTGTAAAAATAATAGAAGAGAAAGAAGATATAAATCCCATAAGAATGTATTTAAGCAAGATGGCAAAAGTTCCTTTGCTTGAAAGGTCTGTTGAAGTTGAGTTGGCAAAAAACATAAGAGAAAATGAAAAGAAGCTTAAATTTATAGTTTTGGAATCTCCTATTATAGTAAAAGAAATAAGAAATTGGGAAACTCTTATAAGCCAGCAGGAAATGACAACTAAAGAATTGATGCCAAGAGGACGAAAGTCTCAAGCTCAGTTAAGGGTAATGGGTGTAAAAATAAAAACCGCTGTAAAAAAGATAAATCTTATAGAAAAAAGTATAAACTATCATGAGGAAAAGTTGAAACTTAAATCTATATCTCAAAAAGATAGAGAATGTCATTTAAATAAAGTTAAACAGCTCCGTAACGAGATAATAAATCTCATTGTAAGACTTAATTTGAATGAAGATAAAATTAAAAGACTTATAAATAAAATTAAAACTATAGCCCATAAGCTTAATGAAATAAAAGACAGTATTAGAAGATTTGAACGAAGATATAAGAATTCTTTTTCAAAGGTTCAGACTTTATTCAAGCAGTATGAAGCGGGTAGGATTTCAGCTGCTGATTTTAAAAAATCTACGGGTGCGCCTGTAAAAAACGCAAGTGAAGATTTAAAAAATCTTAAAAGTTTTCTTGAAAGACAAGTGATTATGCAGGAAGGTTTTGTTATAACTGCTGAAGAACTGATAGAGACTGACAGAAAAATAAGAGAACTTGAAGAAGTTATTCATAGGGATAAAATAAAACTCATTGAAGCTAACTTTAGGCTTGTTGTTTCTATAGCAAAAAAACATGTTGGTATAAGCAATTTGGAATTGTCTGATCTTATACAGGAAGGAAATCTTGGACTTTCTAAGGCTGTTGAGAAGTTTGAGTGGAAGAGGGGTTTTAAGTTTTCAACTTACGCTACTTGGTGGATAAGACAATCTATAAACAGGGCTATTGCTGATCAAGCAAG
>JAITAQ010000027.1 GCA_031283985.1 Endomicrobium sp.
CCAACCAGCTCTGTCGTTTATTCCAACTAAGTGCCAGTAGGTATTATTTTTTTCGTGTTTTCTAATGTGTCGCAAAACAGTTTCCCCATCGTGTGCAGTTTTATCATAGCGACACCGACCCACTAACCCCTAAACATACATATAAACGGCTTTATTTTGGAGTTATTGAAGTTTAAAACCGTTTCCCAATACCCATACACACAACACATGCCCCTAAACTGACTGTCATTGCAAAAGAAGGAATGCCTTTGGCAAGAGTTTAACATTTTTGAAACTCTAAGTTAAAAAATTATTTTAAGCTCATTTATTATTCTTTCTAAATCTGTCAAAGAATAATAATAAATTTTTATTTTCCCTTTTTCGCTATTACCTATAATATTTACTTTAGAGCCAAATTTTCTTTGGAGATTTTCCTTTAAGTGTACAAGCTCTATTTCTTGTTTTTTTTGTTTAACAGCTTTTTTTTCAGATTTTAACTCAGAAGTCAACTTTTCAACAGTTCTTACAGAAAGTTTTTCGATTAATATACGTTTTACTATACGGGCTACATCTTCTGAGCTTTCTATACCTGCAAGCATTCTGCCATGACTGGATGTAATTTTTCCCTCTGATATTAAAGACTGAACATCATCAGGCAAAGAAAGCAGCCTTAACGTGTTTGATATTACAGACCTCTCTTTTCCTATATCTTCAGCTATTTGATCATGAGTATATTCAAATTCTTCTATAAGTCTTTTAAAGGCTTTTGCCTCTTCTATAGGATCTAAATTTTCTCTTTGAATGTTTTCAATCAATGCCAAGCCAAACCTTTGTTTGTCATCGGCAGATTGCTTAACTATGGCTTTTATATCTTTCTTTCCAGCAAATTTTGAAGCTCTGAATCTTCTTTCTCCTGCAATAATTTCATATTCGTCTGGAACTATAGAAGCGGCAACCAAAATTGGTTGCACAAGACCATGCTTTTTTATTGAATCTGCAAGATCTTTAAGTTTTTCTTCGTTAAACTTTTTTCTTGGTTGAAATCTATTAGGTTTAATCTTATTTAATGGTATTGTTACAACAGCATCCACCCCATAAGATTTATTTATTAACGGTATTAGTGACTCAAGCCCTCTACCTAATGCTTTCTTTTTCATACTACATTTCTCCCGAATATTTTTATATGGAAAGTTTCACGTGAAACTTTCAATTATGCTTATCTTTTTGTTTTGAAAGAAATTCTTTTGCTAAATCTAAGTATACCTGAGCGCCTTTGCCGTTTGGCTCGTATAATATGACAGGTTTGCCAAAACTTGGAGCTTCAGCGAGTTTTATTGTTCTCGGGATTCTTGTTTCATATACCTTATCGTTAAAAAACTTTTTTACTTCTTCAACTACTTGTGTCGCGAGATTAGTTCTCGCATCAAACATGGTAAATAAAACACCTTCCAAATCCAACTTATATTCTTGCATCAAAGCAAAAATAGTTTTTGAAAGCTGCCCAAGACCTTCAAGCGCAAAGAATTCGCATTGCATTGGTATTAAAACTGTATCAGCGGCAACAAGAGAATTTATGGTAAGCAACCCAAGAGATGGTGGGCAATCTATAATAATGTATTTATATACTTTCTGAAATTTTTCCAATGCCATCCTGAGCCTTTTATCTCTACTTTTCATAGTAACAAGATCTATTTCTGCTCCACTAAGATTGGTATTTGAAGGTGCGATGTCAAGCCAATCCACAACCGTGACCTTAAGAACATCTTCAAGATAAATGTCGTCAATTAATACATCATATAAAGTTTTTTCCAAAGAGTTTTTGTTTACGCCCAAACCACTTGTAGAGTTCCCTTGCGGGTCCATATCAATCAGCAAACATTCTTGCCCTAAGCTAGCCAAACTAGCTGCTAAATTAATTGCAGTTGTAGTTTTGCCAACGCCACCTTTTTGGTTGGTTATTGCAATTACCTTGCTCATTTAACACTCCGTTTACCAGTGTTGCATAGCGCGTTTGTCTTTTTTTGAGATATTAAAATTATATTTAGAAGTCCTTAGCCAGTTGCTTTTTTTAATCTCAATTCCTGTGACAATCGTAAAATACAACCGCCTTTACTAAATATATTTTCCAGTTTTATTAAAGCCTTGCTATACCCTAAATTCCCATTTAAATATACTTTTTGGAACATATTTTTATTGGAGTTCGTAAAAGATTTAACTTTTACAATAGATATTGCTCTATATTCACGTGGAAGGGATGTTATATTCAAGATCAAGCTCAAATCTAACGCCATCACATACAGGGACTAAATTCTCAAGACCTAAAAAATGCTATTTTTTGTTTCTTAAATCCTTTCTTCAAAACTTCTATTCATCTGCTTTTTTAAGTTAAACCCAGCCCTTAAATTTATTTCTTCGCCAAAATCGTCACAATAAGTTTTTATTATCACTCCGAAAAAGCTGAATATTAACAAAAGTTAGAATTAATCTTTTCATCCTTTATTCTCTTCTTTATTTTTGTTTCACATAAAACAGATTATACTATTTAAACAAGTTATATCAAAACTTTGTTTCACGTGAAACTTATTTCTCTTGAATTTATCGGATAGAATAACAGATATAGTTTTTGATTCAGATACTATCTAATAATCCTTCCTGCAATATGCAGTTACACACGTTGCGACTTTTACAAAAGTGAATGAAGTCTTTTGAGAAACATTTTCATCATCCTCATAAACACCATTGAACTTCATGTCATAATTGACTTTGTATCATATGATGCAACAGAGACTCCTGTTAAAAATGCTAATACCAACAATATATTCTCATAAGCTTTTTTATTGCCACATCATCTTCATAATTAATAAAATACCTCTTTTAA
>JAITAQ010000040.1 GCA_031283985.1 Endomicrobium sp.
AAAACTTTAGGAAAGAAAATTTTTATACACGAGCAGAATACAATTCCGGGAAAAGCTAATATACTTCTAAATAAAATAGCAGATGAGACTTTTGTAAGTTTTAGTTTTTCTACAAAATACTTTAAAAATAAAAATCTTGTTGTTTCTGGTTATCCTGTTCGGGAAGATATTCTTAGCGTATCAAAGAACGATGCTTTAAAAATGCTTAGTTTAAATGACAATATTTTTACGGTTTTAGTTTTCGGCGGCAGTTTAGGAGCAATAAAATTGAACGAAGTTACGTGTAAAGCTCTTTTACGTTTTATTTCAAGCAATGAAATTCAAGTGATTCATATAACTGGAGCAAAAGATTTTGCAAGGATACAAAATCTTATCGGAGTACGCGCGAATTACAGAATATTTAACTACATGCACAATATAGCATACGCTTATGCCGCGTGCGATATGGTTATATCACGCTCAGGTGCGGGAACTGTTTTTGAGCTTAAGGCTTTAGGAAAGCTTGCCGTTTTAATTCCATATCCGTACGCGACAGACAGCCATCAATATTGGAACGCTAAAGAAATTGAAGAAAAAGGCAGAGTAAAAGTAATTGAAGAAAAAGATTTTACAGAAAAAAATTTATTGAAAGTTGTTGAAACTCTTAAGATAAACGCAAAAAAAGCTGCAGAAAAAGATATTGTTAAACTGCCGCAAGAAATAATATATGAGGAAATAATTAAATGTATAAAATCCTGATTTTAAACGCAGTAGGAATGAATATGTCCGGGTACTACGATTGCTTATAAGAAAGCTTTCCAAAATATCTAAAGTTATGTTATTATTCTAAAAAATCAAATGGCTGAAACAGATCACGATATATCTCTCGACAAATAGTATTAACACATGTTCAAACTTAGGGCAAGACGTAATATATTCTCTAGTATGGTAAGGGATAAGCGATTATAATGAAAATGTTGAGACTGTTATTGATGAAAAAGATAATTTTTCATACAAATTTTCTGGTGGATATATTTCCGTAACTCCTTTGCAAAAAGATCAGAGAAATTTTTCTATGATAAAAAAAGTACAAAGAATTAAATTAAGTTAATTGAGCGATATTTTGCTAATCTGCAAGGCGCACTATTGCGAAGTTCACACAAAAAGTAAATGAGTGGATGCACACAATACAGAATTGCAGAAGACAAAACAAAAAAAATGGAAAAATTTAAATTAGTATCAAACTTCAAACCATCAGGTGATCAGCCTCATGCAATTGATGAACTTTATCATAATTATCTTAAAGGTAAAGACTCGCAAGTTTTGCTTGGCGTTACTGGTTCAGGGAAAACTTTTGTTATGGCAAACGTAATAGAAAAACTTCAAAAGCCTACCCTTATAATCTCCCCAAATAAAATTTTAGCCGCTCAAACTTATGCTGAGTTTAAATCTTTTTTTCCAAATAATGCAGTTGAATATTTCATATCTTATTATGATTACTATCAACCTGAAGCGTATATTCCATCAAGCGACACGTATATAGAAAAAGACGCTTCTATAAACGATCACATAGACAGACTTAGACTCAAAGCCACAACGTCTCTACTAGAAAGAAAAGATGTTATTGTAGTGGCATCTGTTTCATGTATATACAATCTTGGCTCACCTAAAGATTATCAAAACAGGTGCATTGAAATTATTTCAGGGAAAGAGAAATCAATGAAGAGCCTACTGTCTGAGCTTGTGGAAAGCTATTATGAAAGAAATGATGTTGAATTTATAAGAGGTCGTTTTAGAGTTAAAGGAGATACAGTTGAAATTTTTCCAGCATATCTTGAAACTGCTATAAGGATTGAATTTTATGGAAATGAAATAGAAAGCATAAAAGAGTTTAATCCTCTTAGAGTCGAGATAATAAACAAAAAAAATAAGGCTTACATATATCCTGCAAAGTTATTTGTTACAGATAGAAAAAAAATTGAAAGAGCCTTAAAAAATATACAGATTGAACTGGATGGGTGTCTTAAGATTCTAAAGTCTCAAAATAAACTCTTAGAATCTCAAAGGCTTGAGCAGAGAACAAAGTATGATATGGAAATGTTGAGAGAAACAGGTTTTTGTAATGGCGTTGAAAACTATTCAAGGCATTTGTATGGAAACCCTGGTGGATCAAGACCAACTACTCTTATAGATTATTTTTTACAAGATAATAACGATTTTTTAATAATAGCCGATGAGTCACACATATCTCTACCGCAGATTAGGGGGATGTACGAAGGCGATAGAAGTAGAAAACAGACTCTTATAGATTTTGGTTTTAGACTTCCGTCTGCGCTGGATAATAGACCGTTAAGATTTGATGAGTTTGAGGGTCTTATAAAAAAGATCATGATGGTATCTGCAACACCTGGAGCTTATGAGTTTGAAAGAAGTAAAAAGAATATAATTGATTTGATTATCCGCCCGACAGGTCTTGTGGATCCTGAAGTTGTCATTCGTCCTATTGAGGGACAAATACAAGATTTAATAATTGAGATAAAAAAAACTGTTGATAAAAAACAAAGAACTTTGATTACTACTCTTACAAAAAAAACTGCTGAGGATTTAGCTTTTTACCTTAAAGAAAAAGGATTTAAAGTTGAATATTTGCATTCAGAAATAGAAACGTTGGATAGAATAGAAATCCTCAAAGACCTTCGCTTGGGCAAATTTGATGTGTTAGTGGGGATAAATCTTTTGAGGGAAGGGTTAGATTTGCCCGAAGTGTCGTTGGTAGCTGTTTTGGATGCCGACAAAGAAGGTTTTTTGCGCTCTGAGACTACTCTTATACAGATTTGCGGCAGAGCTGCAAGAAATATAAACGGTCGTGTTATTTTTTATGCAGATAACATGACAGGTTCAATGCAAAGAGCTTTAAATAAGATGGAACGTCGTAGAAAAAAACAGATTGAATACAACAACAAAAATGGTATTCAGCCAAAGACAATAATAAAAGCTGTTTATGAGCTTGACGAATTTCAAAATTTATCAAGACAGAAGTCTATATCGCAAATTGTTGAAGACGAAAGATACGGTTATGACATTACCCCTAAAAATATTGACAGTATAATCAAAGAATTGGAAGTGCAAATGAAAGATGCGGCTGAAAATCTGGATTTTGAAACAGCTACAGCTCTAAGGGATAAAATGCTTGAATTAAAAAATATGAAATTAGTCACCTCCCCATTGGGAAAGAAAAAAAATTGACATAAGTGTCGGTTTATGTTATAATTTTTTCCATGGAATCATGCGAATTGGTAGTAGTTATTACGTTAACTTTAATAGCTGTTTCTGTAACGGTTGGCACAGTTTTTTTAATAATTGCTCTTGTTAAGGTTAGAAAAGTGCAGGAAGAGCTTGAAAAAGCTTTGCATAAACTTAACTCTGAACTAGATGCTGTCAGCAGAGTGTCAAACAAAGTTATCTCGTTAACCGAGAAAATATCATCTCCAGTTGTTTCGGCAGTTTCTCTTATCTTTTACGCTTTGTCAAGCGTTAATAGAAGAAAAAAAACAGACAGGGAAAAAAATGAACGATAATAAAGATACTTTATTAGTTTTTATTTTGGGTGGACTAATAGGAGCAGCACTTGGAGTATTGTATGCTCCTAAGTCTGGTAAAGAGACAAGGCAAGATATAAAAAAATTTAGTGAAGATGTTGCCGATAAGGTTAAAGATTTAGGTGAAGACTCAATCGAAAAAAGATGAAAGGTTTATGAAGACGGAAAAGATAAAATAAGCGAAGTTTTTGAAGCTGGTAAAAAGTCTCTTTTGAAAGTCATATTAAGAAGTAAACAGCTTTTAGGTATTATGCTGAGGTAGCTCAGTTGGTAGAGCACAGGTCTGAAAAACCTGGTGTCGACAGTTCGATTCTGTCCCTCAGCATGCTTTTTATATATGATTTGCTCGCTTTTGGGTCGTACGAATTTTAATTCGTATGTTTTTTATATCAATATGGTAGTTTTGCGACACATTAGAAAGCACTAAGAAAATAATACCTGCTGGCGCTTACAGAATAGCATTAATTTGGTCTAACAAATTTCACAGAGTATTGCCAGAAACTTGTAAATGTTCCAAACAGAGTGGCAATAAGGATACACAGAGGAAATTCAGTAAAAGACACGCAGGGGTGTATTCTTGTTGGAATAAACGACAAAGCTGGTTGGCTTAGGAATTCTGCCGTATATGAGCGGAAGATTGTAGAGTTGGTTAGACAATACAAGGACTGCTGGATAACTATCGCTTAAGAATATCAATATGTTAAAAAACCTTATGTTCAATGTCCAAGACTTCCAGCTACATCACAAAAGCAACCGCACCCATTTCTGAGTGCGGTAGATAAAGCCTGTCTTTGCTTTTCAATTTCTACACTGTAATCATAATTCTCTGTTCTCATATGTTCGATTATTTTTAGCTTTAGCACTAAACTTTCTTTATTAATCCTGACGTGATATCGAAAAGAGACCTAGAGGTTCCTTGCACAAAGCCAACCGCTTCATTAAAAATACTTGTAGTATCAAATTCAACGCCACGACCTAAAAAATTATAACTTCTCGCATCTCTGCCTATTTGGCTCAAGTCTAAATTAATTTCTCTTTTTTTCATAATTGCTGCTGCGTTTCTTAGTCCATTATGAGCGACAGTGCAACAGTTTCGGCTGAATGTACTATATGATTTATTAGTTGCCGCATCGCTGTCCATTGCATACGATGTTTCCGCCCATGCTTGTGCTACAACACTCGCACTAATGTTATAGGTTTTTTTTAAAAACCATGGAAATTTTCTATAACTATAAACCCCTTCCTGCAGAACTGGCGTACAGGAAGTTACATACTTATTTCTTTCTGTAGCATTTCCTTGCCACCACATTTCGTCTTGAATGATGTCCCCTCCAGAATAGCCCCTTGCTTGCTCTATTTTTAGCCCAATCACATTTTTAGATGAACCAACAGCCTCGCTTGTTTCTCTTCCTAACAATACAAAGCAATGTCTAAAATGCTTGTGCCGCCAACTATCTCTTTTATATACTTCTATATACTCACCTTCACGACTTACAAGTGACTTGTCCGGGAAACCTTTTGGAAACTTGTCGCTTATCGATTTGAAAAACGCTAGCATTTCGATTTCATCTAACTCCATGTCAGAAGTACATAAATATAATCCTCTAGTATCAGCTACGGCAGAAAAAACTAAAAATGACACACACACATACTTACAATTGTCGCTAATGTCAACATTCTCCTCATGTATCATTCAAGTTCTTTGTATTTATATGTTGCTGCTGCATGATTATTTCTATAAAAATCGTCTAATCAATAAAACAAATAAAAAGATACTCTATCATTGACTTTATCTATGCATATATCTGCTGCTTCCCTCTCGTTATGTACGCATGACGTTTTTGTTGTATTGTGATGAATAATCATGTTTTTGTCAAATCGATTTTTATATAAATCTGACAACTTTGACAAGAGTTTGCACCCTTCAATGCTAATATCCATGTTTTTTTCTATCTCTGTCAATAAAATATCTACTTTTTTCACGTTGTCGTAAGCTCTTATACCTTCGCTTGCATAATTACAGTTAATGCGTAACAAAACGCCTGCTGCAACATCTCTGCGGAACGGGATTTCGTTAATTTTTACAGTATACAACTCTCCAACTCCACGTTCACCACATATGGCTAGACCACCACAAACAGATAACAGCATAACAAACATAGCAACAGTCCTACAAAATAAATTAATAAATTTCATACAGTCATCCCTCTTTTTCTTAAGGCAGCTATTCTATAGCTTGAAAACAGCTTTGTCAAGCTATAAAATGTTTACTATTTCTTCAGCTCTTTCAAGAATTCGTCCTGAGACATGTTCAGAATTTTCATTACACTCTTTCTTCCGATTGAAACTCTACCAAAACAGTTTTCTAAAGTAAACTGCTAAAATTCTTTTAACTTCTTCTTAAATTTGTCGCTCGTAAGATTTGTAGCTTCTTTTACATAAATGGGTCTCGGATTTTAGTGAGGCTTACTTTTTATGTCTAATTCTGTTTGTCCGTGATCTTTTTAGCGGTAGATTTAATTTTAGTGAGGCTTACTTTTTATGTCTAATTCTGTGTATGTCGCTCCAAACATCTGAAAGCAAATGACCAAAACCGTGAGCCAACGCTTTTTTCCCATCATAATCTTTTAAAAATTCTTTACAAACTCTACAACGAGGATGCGGCATTTTTTATATCAAAAAACTTAAAAGCTTTACGTGATTTAGACTTAGTAAAATATAAAATTCCATAATGATTGGGAAGCAATGTTTTACCAAGTGGAGCGCTTGGAGAATCCCAAGCAATCCAGTGTTTAAAATATGCTATTTTATTTAAATGTTGAGAAAAATAATAAAGCCAACGCGGAATATTATGAACAAAAATAGCGCCACTTGGCTTTGTAATACGAACCATTTCACTTAACCAGATATTACACCAGTCCAAATAATCTTGCACTTCTTTTGCATCATCATAATTATTATATTTTTTCTTTAAGTTAAATGGCGGGTCCGCAAAAGTCATATCCACACAACTACCTGGTAATTGTTTTAATACATTTATACAATCATCATTGATAATTTTGTTTAAAAATTTTTCTATCATTTAATATTCGCCTTTAAAAATTCTTCAAATCTTATTAATTCGTCTTTATGGAAAGTAAAGACATCTTCGTATGCAGTTATCATTCTTTTCAAGTCGCCCTTTCTTACATATTCCACAAAAAAAAGGAATTGGCACAATGGTTTGCGAAATATGTATCAGGCAAGTATGAATAAAATGCTAAAGCCTCTTGCAAAGCGTGGTCGCATTTTGGTCGTTCGGATTGAGAAGTAGTGTAAAATATTGAAAAATGGGAAAACAAGTTTTTGATTGATAAGACAATGAAAAATTAAAAATAACTGATTTTTCAGCTAGGTTTTTAATAATATATATTAGTCTGTCCCTCAGCATGCTTTTTATATCAATCATGGTAGTTTTGCGACAGCATTGTTTAAGTAAGCAGGACTTACGTTCGCATAAATCATTGTAGTTTTAATATCTGCGTGTCCTAGTAATTCTTGTATAGCTTTCAGACATAATCTATTATTTTTTTATATTACCAATTAAGGCATATATTTCTTTATAGTATACTTCTTCAGGTTTAAATCCTACTACAATGCAACAAGGTTTGCCAAATAGTAAATATTACGATTTGTTTGTATCTGCGTTATTTCATCTATACTTAAAAAATGAGAAATTTTCAATCTTATAATTTTCAAATTTAACTATTAAGCTCTCTTTTAAAATACTTTCAATACTTTGCTTCTGAACTCGACTTTAATCCACTTATTTTTCCTTTAAATGAAAGATTGTCTCAGAATATGCGTTTTTGTCTTTTTCTGTACGATTTAACACAGAACGTTTGAATTGGTTAACAATTCTTATTCCAGCTTTTTGGTCTATTTCAGGATATAAACTATATTTGTCATTTGCCACTAAAAAAATATTGTAATCGTCTTTTAAATATTTCTTATAATTATTCAAAACATTTGAAATGCCTTCAATGTAACTCTTTAGGGAACCTTTCCCTTCCTACTCTAAATAACAAATATATTTCAAGTTCCTCTCTTCTTTCAAAATCAAATAAATCATAGGCATAAGCATGTTGTTCGTGATAATCTATAAGACCAACATATATCGGAGTTGATAATATGCCTGAAATTTTTTATTTTTGCAAAATTTCAGCAAAAGTTCTATGCTTTTTTGAAAATTCAGAGGCAATGTTTATAGTTCTGCTGCCTCAAGTTAAACAATAAGGAATGATAATAACTCATAAATTCTGATTTTAGAACTTTGCGTTGACCTGTTATGACCTATTTTGGCAATACGCCCATACTGTGAATTAAATAAGAAATACTTGATGAAGCCGTGACTTCTTTCCCTATCTGAGAATAAATTATAATTTTTTTAGAAGTTATGAAATAAGTAAGCAACTCTCTCTTCTTTTAATTTAAGAAAAACAGTTAATTTCCTACTTTTTATCTTTTAAATTGTAAACTTATGCCCTATTCCCAGCATAATGATATCGTATGTAATATTTTCTTCTACCGATTTGACGACTTCATAAACAGTATTTATCTTAGCGTCTATAGGAATAATGTTGTATCTATCGTTAAGAGAAGGCACTACTATTTTTGCTATTGCATACACATTAAAAGGGTTAAAATTGCTGTTGAAAAACTTATTTACTTCTAAACCTATTCCCCGCTTTTGGTATGTCTGGTTGTTCAGACACATAATAACAATACTCCAATTTTGGGGCAAAACCGTTGTTTCCATAATCTTTAGAAACAGTTGCTTTTAAAACATTATCAACTTTCTCAACAATTTCAACTTCTTCTTCTTTTCCACCTTTCCTCATTATCTTTCTTTCAATTTTATCCCTTTTCC
>JAITAQ010000034.1 GCA_031283985.1 Endomicrobium sp.
CCAAATCCAATAGCGAACGCAACTGCAGCGAACTTAAGCGTAATCGTAAGTCCGACGCCGATAGCAACCCCAACACAGACACCAAAAGAAGCAGAGAAAAAAGAGGCAACAATATTAGATAAAATAGTTGATAAATACGAAGACCTAAAAGCTATAGTTCTAGGTTGTTTTTATTGGTTTTCTGAATCATCAACAGCACAACAGATAAAGAGCATAAGTTCAAACGGAGTTAGCCGCTCTTGGAAATGGGTATTAGCTGAAGAAGGTATAACGGCAGCAGCAGCGTATATCTTAAGACTACGAAATGCTAACGAGAAGCTGAGGTCTGTTGTAGCAGTAACGATGTCATCAATAGCGGGAATAACAGCAGGATATTCGTTTGGGAAAACAGCGTATGAGGAAGCAGAAAAAGCGAACATGACGCAAATCCAAAAGTTTACATGGACAGTAGTGTCAGCGGCAGTAAGCGGACTTGTTGTCGGCATTGGCACTTACGTTATGTTTCGTGTAATAGCCCCGACTAGAAGGCATCGTGGCCTTAATAGACGCAGGATGGGGGGATATCAAGAGGCTATACAGCCAAAAACAATTCCGTTTAGGAAAGGGAAAGCATTAGAAGCAGAAGATATGTATCATGGGCGTATAAGAGACGAAGTTATAGATATGGACGCTCCAATGAGTCAAGCGCATTTTGACGAAAACGACGACATGTTAAGGCGTATAAGAGAACCAGAATGGAGTTCTCGTGATACATTTAAAAAAAACTATATCAAGATTGCAATGGAGGAGCGTCAGGAAAATAGAGAAAGACACAATATTGGCTTACCGCCTATCCATAGAAGAACTTTCGCTTACGCTGGCACGGTAAAAGGCTTAAACATAGCGGGAAAATAGCCCTAAAAAAGTGATAAAAAAGCGGAAAAATAGAAATTGCGTATTTTTGGAAAGTCAGAAAACGGCGAAAATGGGAATTTGTCATATATGGACAAAACCTGATAATAGTGTTACAAGATATGTTAAGTCTGAAGTTAAAAGACTTTTACCATTACGTTCAGAAATGCAGATTACTTCACCTACTAAAGTTGGTGGTAATCAGAATTGAACAAGGTTAAGCGTAAAGCTAAGAAAAAAGAGTTGACCGAGCAAGAGAGAAAGCTGAACTGATGCGAAGCTGGATTAGTTTGTACTATCCTAACTAGAAGTAGAATTGGGAAGCGTGATTATCAATAGTATAATTGGTTATTTAAAAGCGACTAGAGTTAAACCCAATTTATACGAAACTCTTAGATATAAATTTTTCTGCACAATGGAAGATTACGAATTCGTACCGCCGCCGCCAAGTCTTTTCAAATATCGTTAGAAAATTTAATAATTTAAAATCTTTTCTATGAATATTCTATAATTGACGAAAATATTCTACAAAAATAGCTTGGCAAAGTTAGTACAGTATTATATTGCAATGTAATATGATGTATATATAATATGCAAAGGAACGAGGCGTCCTGATTTGAGAATTACCACTTATTGAAAAAAATATAGAGACTGCAAAAGAAATGTTTAAAGAAGCTTTTGAGCTTTAGCTAGAGACAACCAATGAAGATTGCGATGCCAGAGAAATTTTGAAGAATTTAAATTGGCATATTGTATCTGAAGCAATTTCTATAACAAAAAGAGAATTTCCTAAAATGTCGCATATTGCACAAAATTGTCTTATAAGGACTCTATAAAACAATAGCGGTGGACAAAAGGATGCCATAAGTTACACTGTTTTAGACGTAAGGAATGCTCTTAAATTAACAAGCGAAGAATTAAAGAAAAAGCTAAAAGAATTTTAGTAGTTGACTTTAGAAAACTGTTTTGGTATATTTTCAATTGGAAGATTTATCAAATGGGAATGGGAAAAGAAGTGTTTAGTAATACATTTAGACTTTGCGAAAGTGGCATATAAGATAGCTGGTAATTTAAAAGAATCATTGTTAGGCTTTGTCAAAGAAACTGCGAATGAATATGAGGTTGTGTTAAATAACAAGGCTTTGCCAAATAGATTGGCACACTTACTTAATAGAGAAGGTGCAAAAAAAGAGAGTTGAAAGGGATATTGAAAACTCTTAAGTTTTTTCATTTTTGATAATAATAGTTTTATTAAGCTATTTTGAGCAGAATATGTTAAAATTTAGGGAGAGAACTACATTAGGAGGAAACTAGATTATATGAACGCGTTAACATTGATATTTGCCAGTCTTTGTATTTTTTCTATAGGGTACAGGTTTTATGGTATTTTTCTATCTAGTAAACTTTTACGTGTTAACTCTGAAAGAATTACACCTGCACATAAATATTGCGATGGACGCGATTATGTCCCTACAAACAAGAGTGTTCTTTTTGGACATCATTTTTCAGCCATTGCCGCCGCAGGACCCTTGGCAGGTCCTGTTTTAGCAGCTCAATTTGGTTTTTTACCCGGTGCTTTATGGATACTTATAGGCTGTGTACTTGGTGGCGCTGTTCATGATTTGGTCGTGCTTTTTGCCTCTGTGCGACATAAGGGACAGAGCCTAGCTACGATTGCGACAAAAGAACTTAACGGAAGTATTGGAATGGTAGCAGCGTTTGCGATTTTATTTATTTTGATTATGACTCTTTCAGGTCTTTCGCTAGTTTGCGTTGGAGCAATGAACAATGCGCCGTGGTCTCTTTTTGTCGTTTGTTCTACTATTCCTATAGCCATGCTCATGGGAATAATTATGAAGTATTGTCAAAAGTTTGGCGTTGTTATTGCAAGCATCTTGGGGTTCGTATTATTGATGTCAGCAATTTTTTTAGGGAAAAACACCGTTGACATTGCGTTGCTGAAAACTTTGTTTACATGGGGCGCAAAACCGCTTAGTATCGCTATTGCCGTATATGGTTTTTTTGCATCAGTGCTTCCAGTATGGTTTTTGTTAGTTCCAAGAGGTTACTTATCGTCTTATTTAAAAATAGGGACAATTTTTTCTTTAGCGTTAGGAATTATTTTTATTAATCCTGTAATACAAATGCCAGCATTTACTAGCTTTATTAATGGAGGAGGACCCATTATCAGTGGTCCTGTTATCCCGTTCATTTTTATAATTATAGCTTGTGGAGCCATTTCTGGATTCCACGCAATAATTGGAACAGGAACTACACCTAAAATGCTAAATAATGAAAAAGACCTTCTCTTTGTAGGATATGGTGCGATGCTTGTTGAGGGCTTTGTAGCTATAATGGCCTTAATAGCAGCAGTTACCCTTATGCCAGGCGATTATTTTGCGATAAATACGCCAAAAGTAGCTTATGACGCTTTCCTAGCTACAAACCCCGGATTAGCCGTTAAGGATCTCGCTTTTTTTAGTGAACATATAGGAATAGATCTTGCTGGAAGAACTGGAGGAGCAGTGTCGCTTGCCGTTGGCATGGCAAATATTTTTAACAAAATTCCAACCATGGATAAGTTAATGGCGCATTGGTACAACTTTGCCATTATGTTTGAAGCTGTATTTATTCTTACGGCTATAGATGCTGGTACACGGGTTGGAAAATTTTTCCTACAAGATTTGCTTGGGTGCATGATTCCATACTTTAAAAATCAAAAGAAAAAAGCAAGCGGTATAATAGCCTGCTTGCTGTTTACTTTTTCATGGGGATATTTAGTTTATACTGGCGATATTGGTAGCATATGGCCGCTATTTGGAATAAGCAATCAGCTTCTTGCTTCTTGTGCTCTTGTAGTATGCACTACAATGTTTATTAGAATGAATAGAGGTAAGCTTGCCTTACTCACGGCAATCCCGGGAATTTTTATGTCCATCGTCACATTGCAAGCTGGATACATTCAAATATTTGGGAAGCAATTATCTAACGGAATATTTTTAAAAGGATATTTTCAAAAGAACCAATTTGTTTTAGGAATCTTAGCTATAACAGTAATGATTTTTATGATGATTGTATTTGTTAGTTCTTTCAAAAAATGGTATGCTTTGTCTAAAGTAAATTCTGTAATGACGGATGAATATGGTGAAGTTGTGAAACAGATAGTTGAAGAGTAAAACGACAAAAACATCTGATAAAAGCAGTCTATGTTAAGTTCATTTTAGCGTATTCATCTAAACACACTTTAATATTTTCTGTTTTAGCTAAATTAACATACTCCTTAACTAACTTAAAACTTTCTGAATAGTCAGCAATAAGTCCAGCTACTATATATATATTTACGAATCGTGAAAGAAAATTACCCAAAGGGTTGAATTCTTCCGAACAATCTTTCAAAAAGTGACTACAAAGTGGATAAAAATTCGTTGGTATTGTGAAATAACCCTATCGTTTAGTTTACCCATAGGGTATTCCTCTTCTCTTAGTCAAATAGAACCCACTTTAAGATCAAAAATATAATAACGAGTACTACGATACTACAACCATCATCTTCTTCTTCTTCGGTCATAGTTTCTTTCTCCGTGATAGCGTATCTAAGACTTTTCCTAAGCGACTATTCGTTGCGTTATCGTCTTAAACAAAGAACGTGTCAAACATTTTCAGCCATATCAGCACGATAACGATTGCGTCAAAGCTGCTGCCACGCTTCCTTTGATATAGATTGTCTTCGTCCATGCTCGTCGTCCTTTCAGTCTAAAAAGAACAGTAGCGTTCCTAAACCCTCGCCGAAAATCTCAACATAAAGCGAATAAATCACAAATGCACTGACACATCCCACTATCAAAGCTCCGAAAGAAAAATCGTCGTCGGACGAAGAGCCACTTGCGGCAGCGGATATGTATTCTATGTTCGTGACTCCGAGCAGCTCTTCTTCTTTCTTCTTCCAGCGCTTATTCTCTATCATCCGCATACATAAAAGAAAAATCAGAGCTAGCGCTATTGTTGAGATTATAATCGTTCCAGCGTGTTTGAAAGAGTGAAATAAACAGAAGTCAAGTATACTTATATAAAAGAGTTGGAATAAACGACAAAGCTGCTTGGCTTAGGAATTCTGCCAAATATGAGAAAAAGATTGTGGACTTGATTAGGCAATATAATACAATGAATGTTGGATAATGGTTGCATAAAATTAAACCTTACATCAAAGACTTCTGCTATATATCACAAAACACCATCATTGTTGAGAAAATCTGTTTTTAAGTCTACAACTCTCTCTATCCTCTTCACTGCGGTGCAGCTCATCCGCCTTTACGAAAAGCTGTTTGGCGTGCGTACGCCTAATTAGTCGGAGTATTTCATCTTTACTCATGCCATAATATTGATGACCTCCATATTCCGTAGAATTTATAGCTACATGCAGTGCCTGTGCCGCTTCTAATTCTGCATCCCCTCTGATTACGCCAAAATATCGCCCGCAGCATTGAAAACTAAACTCATACTGCAGTATACAGTTCTCTATGCTTATCAGTCTATCACGATATTCTTCTAGCTGCACATTCCTCACATTGTATACTCCCACAAACTTCAAAATGTTAGACAGTGTGATGTCAGAAAGAACCCTGCTCAACCCTTTTTGTATATCACAAGCGTCAGGATGTTTATCATGAGCGACACAAGGATTATCGCAAAGTCCTATAAGAAGATCGTTGGTGTCATGAAGAGGAATACCAACACCAAGAAGATTATAATCTCTTATATTGATGCGGCGCAAGTTTGGTTTTAAATCAAAGTCCTCACTTTCATCCGCCACTTGTTTCACGCTCTCAAAAGCACTAGTACAACAATTATTCCAAATTCCATGATACTTATTTTTTGTTTTTACTCTACTTTTAAATGCACTATAACACCTATTCCATATTTCCTCTACATCATCTTTGGTTACGTCTGCGTGCGAACCATTTTTAATAATAGTATCACCTTCCAGCACGAATGGTATACAGGAAATCGTAAATTTTCTTCTTTCCTCTGGATCAAACAACCACTCGGTTTCATCACCATCCTTCGTTTCTTTCATTAATTTTCCATCTTTTATTATTCTGGAAATACCTCTAGCTGAGACTACTTCTATTAGCAACTTGCCGGTAGCTTCTAGCACTTGTCTGCCAAGTACTAAAAAGCAATGTCTAAACGGGATATGCCAAAAACTATCTTCTCTATCTACTACTACATATTCCCCGCCGTAACCTTCTACCGACGCCTCGCTAGGGGTTTTTTAAAAAATTTTTAATCCTTCTAGGTCACGAGTGGCGAAAAAAACACCGAGTCGTCCTTCTGATGCCATAACAGCAGGAAGAGGCAAAAATAATATATAACAAATACCAATAAACACCACCGACGCTAACACTTTTTTCATAACAACGCAACCTCTAACTTGTTTACTAATTTGCATGCAGACATTTCCTTTCTGCAGAAAACATCAAAAAACCGCCAAAGAAGACACAACGCCATTGCTTATATCCATACGTATTCTTCTCGTTTTTCCTTTAAATTCCTTGTTATCTAACGTACATTCACCGCTGACACTCCCACATTCGCCACCCCTATTTTCATATAAATTTGATAAATCCGACAAAAGCCCACTATCTTCGATACTAATATCCATACCTTTTTCTATTTTTTTTAATTGAATGCCTGTCTCTTGGGTATTATTACGGGCATTTATCCCTTCGCGTTTATAATTGCCATTGATGCGCAGTAGAACGTTTTCTGCGGCATCTCTGCGGAGGGGGATGCCATTAATCGTCACAGTGTACAACTCTTCAACCAAGTTGTCACCTATTGCAATTCCGCTGTAGGCAGCTATCAACAAAACAATAAACACAGTAACAGTTCCACAAAATGAGTTAATAAATTTCATATAATCCTCCTTATTTTTCTCAATATATCTATTTTATGGGTTTAAAAACAGCTCTGTCACGCCATAAAATGCTTAGCACTTCTTCAGTTCTTTCAAGAATTCGTCACTAGACATCTTTAAAATCTTCATCGCAACATCTCTTCCGATTGAAAATATACCAAAACCGTTTTCTAAAGTTAACCGCTAAAATTCTTTTAACTTCTTCTCTAATTCTTCGCTTATTAATATTAATTTGAGTGCTTTCTTACGCCTAAAACAGTGTAATCTCTGGCATCCTTTTATAATTATAATATTTCTTTGTATATTTATAATACCTAGTACTAACTTTGCCAAGCTATTTTTGTAGAATGATTTTATGAGTTATAGAATATTTATAGAAAAAATTTTATATTGTTAAATTTCCAGACGGTGTTTTAAAAGACATGATGGCGGCGGTAAGGAATTGATATATAGAAACCGATTTTGCGTTGATATACATGACAAATTCCAATATCTCATCTCAAATATCAATCAAATAATCCTCCAACTATTACAACAAATACACTTCAAAAAACTTTTTTTATAGAAATTTTATAGAAATCATTATGGTCTTTATTTTAAACAAGTTCAAATTTAGACATGTGCTATCATAATAATTTTCTATCAAATGTCCGTAGTATTTTTCTATAATAGTTACCGAATGGTATCCCAATATTTTTGACAATCCATAAATATCTTTATATTTTAAAAGATATTGCGTTGCGAACGTATGTCTCAAACAATGCGAATGATACCCATCAAACCCTTGTTTTTTATAAAATTTCTTTAAATAACTTGACGCCGTTTCCATATTTGGACTGCCGCCATCTGAATAAATCGCTAGTTTTGTGGTTTTAATTTTATGATTTTTATCTCG
>JAITAQ010000020.1 GCA_031283985.1 Endomicrobium sp.
TTCTTTGCTTATAAATAAAGAAAACAAAGATAATATAAACGCTATAAAACCTGAAACTGTCTTCTTGGAAATAGAAAAATGGATAAAATAGTTTTTTTTCATATGAATCAGCTAGGAGACCTTTTGTTTTCTCTTCCAGTTCTTAAAGCCGCCAAACAAGAACTTAATGCAAAAATATTTTCTGTGGTTAAAGCATCGCTGGCACCTCTTCTTACAGCTTCTAACCTTGTAGATGAGACAATGCCAAAAGATAGAAATATAGTAAAGTTTTTAAAAAAAGAGAAAGTTAGCAAAGCGATACTTTTTTCTGAATCTCCGAGTTCTTTACTTTATGCGTATTTGGGTGGGATAAAAAGCAGGATTGGTTTTAATACAGCTTCTTTGAGTTTTTTGCTTACAAAGAAAACCGAAAGGGTTGGTGTTCCGTCTTTGTTTAACAATAGAGAGTTGGGTTTTGCCGTAGGTCTTAAATCAATACAACAAGATTATGCAAGGATAATAAATATTCCTGAAGAAAATATAGAAAATGTAAAAAAATGGTTTTGTGATAATAACCTTGATGCGTCAAAGACAATTGCGATTTCAATAGGTGCTAGCAAACGACGGCAAGACAAATGTTTAGAAGAATACAAGTGGATTGAAGTTATAAACGTTTTATCGGAAAATGGTTTTGACTGTGTCCTTCTAGGTGCTGCATGGGAAAAAGAAATTTTAAATAACACAGCTAAAAAATGTAGAATAGTTCCTAAGGTGTTTGCTGCCGAGAATGGTATTTTAGACAGCACAGCTTTTCTAAAAAAGTGCGAATTGTTTACAGGCATAGATTCAGGGGTTATGCATTTAGCTGCAGCAGTCGGAACAAAGTGCGTAGCAGTATTTGGTTATACGGATTCCAGTCAAGTAGGTCCTATGCCTTTAAAAAATCACGTAGTGATAAAAAAAGAGAAAATTTCAGATATTACTTCTGAGGATATAATCTCAAAAGTTTTGCAGTTGCAATATAAATAACAAAAACTAAGAGGAATGAACATGTCGCAGAAAAAATCATGTATTTCAGAACTTCAAAGCGAGAGATTAAGATTTAAGCCCGAACTCCCAGAAATGTTAAAAAAAGGAGTGGCTTCCGTAAAAACTGTAAAGGAAAAGCCGACGCAGTCAGTTGCTAACCAAGTCAAAATAAGAGAGCTTTTTAAAAATACTTATGGATTGCCGATAGTAAAATTTAAAAAAGGGACAAATCCTGCTGCTAAAAATAAAGTAATAAATGTCGCAGTTGTTCTTTCAGGCGGGCAAGCTCCTGGAGGACACAACGTTATAGCAGGTCTTTTTGATGGTCTCAAGCAGGCAAATAAGAAGAATGGATTAATAGGGTATCTCGGCGGACCTTTGGGAATTTTAAAAAAGAGTTTTAAAAAAATTGACGAAAAAGTTCTTGTAGAGTATAGAAATACTGGCGGTTTTGACTATATACAATCTGGGAGAACAAAGATTGAATCCGTTGAGCAGTTTTGTTTAGCAAAAGATAACTTGAACGTATGCAACGTAGATGCTTTAGTAATTGTTGGAGGGGACGATTCTAATACAAACGCTGCTATGATTGCCGAGTATTTGAAGCAGGAAAATGTAGACAAATGCGTAATAGGAGTACCTAAAACAATTGACGGTGATTTGAAAAATAAATATATAGAAACATCGTTTGGTTTTGACACCGCAACAAAAATTTATGCTGAGCTTGTAGGAAATATATGCAGAGATGCAATTTCAGCCCAAAAATATTGGCATTTCGTCCGCTTAATGGGCAGAAGCGCTTCCCATATAACTTTAGAAGTGGGTTTTAAGACGCAACCTAATATTGTCTTAATCGGTGAAGAAATTTTAGACAAGAAAATGACGCTTTCAAAACTTGTTGATAGTATTGTTGAAGTTATAATTAAGCGTTCACAAGACGGGAAGAATTTCGGAATATGTTTGGTGCCGGAAGGACTTATAGAATTTATACCCGAGATGAAAGAGTTAATTGCTGCATTAAATGACATTTTGGCAGATAATGCTGATAAGTTTACAGAGCCTTCAAGTATGGAAGAAAAGAAGAACTTTGTACGCAATAAGCTCTCAAACAAGCTTTCAGATTTTATGTGCTCTTTGCCAGCAGGTATAGCTTCTCAGCTTATGTCAGACAGAGATCCGCATGGAAATGTTACCGTATCTATGATTGAAACAGAAAAACTTCTGGTTGAAATGATTCAAAAAAGACTTGCAGGACTAAAAAAGAAAGATAAATATAAAGGCAAATTCTCAAGCATAACGCATTTCTTTGGATATGAGGGACGTTGCGGATTCCCTTCAAACTTTGATGCAAACTATACATATGCTCTGGGTTATAATGCAGCAGCTCTTATTCTTAACGGTCTTACAGGGTATATGTCTTTTGTAGGGAACCTTCTAAAAGCTCCTAAGCAATGGGAGTGTGGCGGTATTCCTATAACTATGATGATGAATGTTGAAAGAAGAAACGGCAAAGATAAACCTGTTATCCAGAAGTCATTGGTTGATTTGAATGGTAAACCGTTTAAAGAGTTTGTAAAGATGAGAGACAAATGGATAATGTCTGAGAGCTATGTATTCCCAGGACCTATCCAGTATTTTGGTCCTGCAAATGTATCTGGAATAACAACAAGAACGCTTCAGTACGAGCAATCTAAAAATAAAAAAGTCTGACAATAGACGTAGGTCGTTTTGTTTAATTCTCTAAAAAAGTCAAAAACATATTCTCTACCCGATAAACTCAGGCATTGACAAACAATTATTATTTTATTTCCACTGGTCCATTGAATTCATGAGAGTCACTTACTAAATTATCCCTTTTTACACCCTTGTCTAAATTAAATGTCATTTTGCCAGTGACGTGTATGCATAAATGCATAAGTATAAAATGATAGTACTTTATAAGTGTTATATTTATGTCAGTTTTGGATCTCTCTATATCAAGCACTTTGAAAATGCCAGACATATCTACTTTTGTATCAATTGTGTCTATTTCTGCTTTTCCGTTAAAGTTGTTTACTGGAACTGACCTTGCCGTTACTTAACAAAGATTTGTATCATATAGAATTTGCGTAAAAACAGTTAAATTTGGTAAAATTAAAAAGTGATTTAGAAGTTTAAATAGTTTTTATAAGATAAAGAGGTCAAAGGAGAGATGGCCGAGCGGTTTAAGGCGATAGTCTTGAAAACTATTGTGGGAGAAATTCCACCGGGGGTTCGAATCCCTCTCTCTCCGTCAATCTCTTTTTTACAGCGTTGGGAAATATTAAAAATTAAACATATATCTA
>JAITAQ010000016.1 GCA_031283985.1 Endomicrobium sp.
ACTTTAGAGAGAGCTGGGATAACTCTGAATAAAAATGGAATTCCTTATGATACTGAGAAACCGACAATAACTTCAGGGATTAGGATTGGTTCCCCTGCAGTTACCACAAGAGGTATGAAGGAGTCTGAGATGATAAAAATAGCTCAATCAATAGTAAAAGTCCTTAAAAGCATTGATAATGACAAGATCATTTCAGAGGTTAAAGAGGATATGTTAAAACTTTGCCAAAATTTTCCTATATACAAAGGATTAGAGTATTAGTTTGCTTAGTCCTATTAAGTGTGTAATGTTTTGTCCTCAAAAAATTTGATTTTTGCCTTACTTTCGTGTATAATTCACTCATCAAGTTTGGGGACGTGGTGTAGCCTGGTTTAACACACTGCCCTGTCAAGGCAGAGACCGCGGGTTCAAATCCCGTCGTTCCCGCCATTTAGCATCCCTTTTTATTTTAGAGGCAGTCACCTATAAAATGTTTTTTTTTGAATATCGTGAAGTTTTATAATTGTTATCCTCAGCACACATTCTCTACTCTATTTTAGGACAAAAATACAAGGCAATCAGTGTGACTTTTTTTTGGTTGCATTTTTTGCAGTCACTTTTGCCCTGAAAAAAACAAATCTTTTTATTTAGTAATAGTTTTAGTAGCTATAGTAAAAGGTGTTTCAAAAATACAGTTTAAACGTTCAATATCTTTTCTTATTTTTCCAAATATACAGAAGATCATATGTCCAAGGACGAAAGATGAAAATCATTGGATTTATCGCAAGCCCGCGGAAAGAAGGTAATACCGCATGGATACTAAACAAAATTCTTGAAGGGGCGAAAGAACATGGTGCCGAAACTCAATCATGGTATTTTAGCGATCTTGATATCGAACCGTGCCGAGGTTGTTTTGGTTGCAAACAGAGCGCTCCGCGATGTATTATCAACGATGACATGCAGAAACTCTATGAAGCGGTTGAGCATACCGATGCCCTTGTTCTCGGCTCGCCAGTTTACATGGGGCAGATGAGTGCCCAGTCAAAGATATTCACCGACAGGTTATTTGCGCGATTCTCTCCACGCTTTTCTCCATATTTCAAAGAAGAAAATGCTGCGAAAAAAAAGCTGATTCTTGTGTTTAATCAGGGTAATCCTGATTCCAGCATGTTTCAGTTGTATTTTGATTATACGAAAAGGATGTTTCAGTTACTGGAATTTGATGTTAAAGGGATACATATCGTTGCCGGTATGCGAAATGGACCGGCACATGAAAGAAAAGATTTGCAGTCTGTTATGAAGAATATCGGCTCATCGTTGGTTTCGAAACGATTCCATGAATAATAACCTCACATCATGTAGGTTTTTACTAAAAATTATGATGCCATTCTATATGTATGTTGCAAATACAAAACACTGGCTTTTCACTTTCCATGCCAGAATGGGGAGCTGAATTAAAAGATGAAATACCGTTAGTTTTATAGACAATTGTAAAAAACACAAAACCAAAAACACTTCACTAAATGTAGCGTGTACATATATGACTTTATTTGTACAGAGCATGACAAGTCGGAAAATAAAGATGGCAAATAATGAAAAAAAGATTCTTTTAGTGTTGATTCCATTTATTATTTCAGCTTGTTTGCCTCTCAGCCAAGAGTGCAAAGCTTTAAAAACAACATCTATCAAAAAAGTAAAGTTAAAAAATGTAGAATTGGAACCCGAACAGAAACAATCTTTGCGATTCAAAAAATGTTCTGGATTTTTTCTAAAAAATAATATTAAATTGCCTAACAATATAAATTTCTTCTCATATTGAATGTCTATTTTGTTAATAAAGATAAAAAAGCTTTTATTGTGATGTTTGGAAATAGAAATGATAAATCTCCATTAAATGTTTCGGATATGTTAGAGAACTATATCAGGAGTATATAAAGGAATTTTTCCTGTGGCAGATAACAATAAAATATTTACAGAACTGGATTTAAGACCAAATTATTATTATACTTTAAGATAAGAATATTTAACGGATAATGGAAGAGTTTTTGAATCATCTTGAAAATGGTATCCATCGGTGGATATAAATTCTAAGGAGTTTTATATGACTGATATTAAAATAAATTGGCAATATTCTGATTTATGCACCAAGAAAAAAGATGTGTGGTCAGAGGTTTTGCATAGAGCAAAAATAGTAGCAGCAGAATTTGGTAAATCTAAAAATGGTAATCCAATGCTGAAATGCAGATTGTTCCATCTACTAAAGTTGGTGGAAAACCAAATTGAACAAGGTTAAGCGGAAAGCTAAGCGCTTACGTTTAAAAGAGTTGACCGAGAAAGAGAAAGCGGCAATGATTGATGCAAAGCTGGATTAAATTGTACTATCCTAACTACTTTGCCGCCGCTAATTGCGCACTATGCCCTAAGAAACCTAATAGAAGCGTTTCTCACGCATAAATATACGTATAAATTTGTTATATAAGGAGCAATAACAAATGTTTAAAAAAGGAAATCCTTACCGTTTTACCCGTGATAATCAGCCAGATAGAGAAGCCAGAGTTAATGGGCAACTTAACCGTGATTATAGAAATCGAATAATTAAAGAGTCTATGGAAAGCAAGCTGAAAGAAGTTCTTACTGAAAGTGAGCTAAAGAGAATGTATGGGGGTAGCAAGTTTAGATGGAAAACCATGCAAGAGCTAGAAGAAGCCACAGTTGGAGAAGTATCAATATTCAATCTATCAAGATTTGTTATTTTAAATACAAACAAACGTGAAGCTAAAAACTTCATCAAGCTCATTAAAATAATGGGAAACACATCATTGGAAAAGAACAAGCAGAGAGGAAACTTTCAATTAAATTTATGTGAAAATCCAACTCTTTCATCAGAAGAGGGGATATGATTTTCAACCCATTTTTTTTCTAGGCATTGTCTTTATTTAAGTGAAGGTTTCTTAGCTTAAATATATATATTTATAGGAGCATAGTGAAAAAATTAATCTCGGTCATTTTGATAGTGTGTCTTATTACAGGAAGCGTTCCACAAGCGCAAGCGACAACCTTCTTTTCATACTTTTTTGGTGGAATATTTACGATAATAACGTATCCGCTGCAGTTAGTATTAGGCTGCACAAACGCGCCGTTTTTCCGTAAGCAGAACGTGTTTGTAGAGCAGGAATGGCGTAAACAGCAGCGAGAACGAGCATCTAAAAATCCC
>JAITAQ010000031.1 GCA_031283985.1 Endomicrobium sp.
ATACTTTTAGAATGCATTATATCGCCGTTTTCTTCAATAATAACATTTCCAGAAGCAGTCATACTTTTTTTGTTTATAAGAAATTCAACATAATCTGCAAAAACTTTTTTATTATCCCAGTTCAATATAACATGACCTTGAGCAATTACTCTTTCGCCTAATTCGTCATATTCAAGCTCATCGGCAGATATATCAACCTCGTTAGAAGCAAAAACAACAGTCGCTAACAAAAAAAATATACCAACTGCAATAATAAATTTATTAAAAATTGACTTGACTATCATTTACCTAATATTTGGGCAGCATCATAGCCGACCATACAACTCCAAGTTTATGAGTATATTGAGTATATTTTGAAACAATAATTTTACAAGACTTTTGCGCAGACTTAAAAGCTCTACTTTTCATCTCTGATCTTGCATTCTGTAAAAAAGTATCTAACTGCATGGCTTAACCCTCCGCAAAGAACAACTGTCTCAGGATTAGCAAAATTTATAATGATTGAAAGAAAAATACCAAACTTTTCTAACATTTTTTTAAATTGAACATTTTCCCATTTAGGCAAATTAGAAGAAAATCTGACAATTCCTCTTTTTGAGACTATATCGCCAGCTATACCACCTACGCCAATAGTTTTTTATTTTTGGATTATTTTTGAGTTTAGAAGCTAAATGAACAATAGAATTCAATACTTTGGAAGGTTTCTCATTTATGTCGGTAAACATAACAGTTTCTTCTTCTATAACGCCTTTTGAAGTAACAACAGCTACTTTGATTTGCTTTCCGCCAATATCACAACACCTAAATGCAAATCTTTGGACATTAAGCTCTCTTTGTATTATGCTTTTGTATAATCGATAAAACCTCGCCAACTAAATATAAAGAACCTATTGTTATTCCAACTTTACCATAATCAAACATACGACATGCTTCCTTAACAGAATTTACTACAAAAATTTTATTCTCTGAAATACACTTTGAAAATTCATTCTTTAAATCTATTGGATTTATAGCTCTATTATTTTTAATATATGGAAGAATTATTTTTTCTGCAAAAGGAGCTATCTTTTTTATCATTTGTCTATATTTTTTTTCCTTCATCGCAGCAAAAATAAAAACCTTTTTTTCATTTGCAAAACCTAACCGCTTGAAAGTATCAAAAAAAGAATTTAAACCTTCAATATTATGTGCACCGTCTATAATCAAACTGAAATTTTTATTATCAATTGAAACTTCTCTCATGTCAAAACGCCCAGCCCATACAGAACTCTTCAACCCTTTCTTTATGTCCACTTCGCTTAAAGCAAAACATTTTCTTGATAAAAGTTCCGCTATGCAAACAGCAACTGAAGCATTTATAACTTGATGCTCTCCAATCAAATTTATATCAATATTCTTTAAGCTTAGGTTTTTACTTATATAGTCAAATCTTTGGTTTAACACGCCAAATGCTCTATTATTGTACGATTTAAAATCTTTTCCATAAAAATATGGATTTGATTTGTTTCTTATAACTAATTCCGCTTTTTTAGGAAGCTTTCCACAAACTATATTGCAATTTTTTTTAATTATGCCTGTTTTTTCAAAAGTAATCTGTTCAATAGTATTACCCAATACTTCCTGATGTTCTTTTGCTATAGATGTAATCGCACAAACCAGCGGCTTTTTTATTACATTAGTTGCATCAAATCGTCCGCCAAGACCTGTTTCAATTACAGCAACTTCAACCTTTTGTAAAGCAAAATATATAAAAGCTAAAGAAGTTAAATATTCAAAATATGACAGCTTGTATTTTACGGCTTTTTTAAGATAATTCTTTGATAAGTCTTTTAATATTTTTGCTGGAATATTTTTTCCATCTACACTAATTCTTTCCGTAATATCAATTAAGTGAGGAGACGTGTACAACGCAGTTCTGTATCCTGCGGCTATTAAAATATTTGAAATAAAAACCGCAGTTGAGCCTTTCCCGTTAGTACCTGCTATATGAACAACTTTTAACGAATCTTGAGGATTATCTAGATCTTTTAAAAATTTTTTTATTCTTGAAAGACCGGATTTCATACCCCCATATTCTTTTAAATTTTCAAAAAATGTCATTTTTTAACAAAAAACTCTAAAACCTTAGTAAGAATATATTTCATATTTTTTCTTTCAACTACAATATCAACCATACCATGCTTTTTTAAAAATTCAGAAAGCTGAAATCCTTCTGGAAGCTGCTGCCTTATGGTCTGTTCAATAACTCTTGGTCCTGCAAAACCAATTAAAGCTCCTGGTTCGGCTATATTGACGTCGCCAAGCATAGCATAACTTGCGGCAACGCCTCCTGTTGTAGGATCGGTCAAAACAGATATGTAAGCAAGACCGTTATCGGCAAGTTTTGCAAGCGCTGCACTCGTTTTACCCATTTGCATAAGTGATAATATACCTTCCTGCATTCTTGCTCCACCAGAAGAAGAAATAATAATAAGAGAATATTTCTTCTTTATAGCTCTTTCAACAGCTCTTACTATTTTTTCTCCTACTACAGACCCCATGCTGCCACCCATAAAGGAAAAATCCATTCCACCTATAACAACGTTATAGCCGCTAATCTTAGCTTCTCCTGTGATTATTGCGTCTTTCAAATAAGAGCTTTTTAACTTATCTTCATATCCAGGAAAATCTAAGAAATCAACAGGCATTAAATCGTTATTCATCTCTTTAAAACTTCCCTCATCTACCGTGAACTCTATTCTCTTTTTGGAATCAATCCTCATATGGTACCCACATTTGGGACAAACCATAAAGTTTTCTTCAAAATCCTTTTGAAGGAATAATTGCTCACACTTTTTGCACTGCATCCAAATACCTTCAGGTAATCCTTTATTTTCCAATATATTCTCACCTGATGTTTCTGTTACATTCATTATCTTCCTCCAACATTATAAAACATATTAAGCAATACCTTCAGCAAGCAAATCTCCCTGATCTAAAATACCTATTGGTTTTCTATCCTCATCTACCACTGGAATATTGTCTATATTATACTTCTTTAATACTTCTGACGCTTCAATTGCAAGAATTTTAGACGTTATAACTTTTGGTGATTTCGTCATAACCGACGTAATACTCTTTTTCAATAGTTTCTCGTCGGAGTGCAAATGCCTGCGCAAGTCACCATCTGTAAAAAATCCGATAATTTTACCAGTATCATCAACAATGCTTACAGCACCGACTCTCGTGTTTGTCATAACAATAATAGCATCTTCAACATTAACACTTTGCTTTACAACAGGATTTTGCTTTCCTTTTCTCATTAAATCGCCAACACGCATTGTGAGCCTTTTTCCTATCGCACCTAATGGGTGCAAAACAGCTAAATGCTCTTTTTTAAAACCTTTTAGGATTGAAACAGTAAGAGCCAACACATCGCCCATAGCAAGAAGAGCCGTAGTGGAAGATGTCGGAGCAAGATTATAAGGACACGCTTCTCTTCCAACACTACAATCAATAATACAGTTAATATCTTTCCAAATTAAAGCTTTTGGTTTACCTGTCATAGCTATAATAGCAACTTTCATTCTTATCAAAATAGGAAGGAGACTTTTAAACTCTTCAGTTTCTCCCGAATAGGAAAGCATTATAACAACATCATCGCTCATAATCATTCCCAAATCACCGTGGAGTCCTTCTGCAGGGTGCAAAAATACTGAAGGAATGCCTATTGAAG
>JAITAQ010000024.1 GCA_031283985.1 Endomicrobium sp.
ATAACAACATCATCGCTCATAATCATTCCCAAATCACCGTGGAGTCCTTCTGCAGGGTGCAAAAATACTGAAGGAATGCCTATTGAAGACATCGTTGCAGAAATTTTTCTTCCAACCAATCCTGACTTTCCCAAGCCTACAACTACAACATGACCTTTGCAATCTTTAATTAGAGAAACAGCTTCTTCAAAATTTGAATCTAAATGTTTTAACTGATCTTTTACTGCTTGAGCTTCAGATTCAAGTGTTGCTTTAGCAATTTTAAAAATATCTATCATATTAACCCTTCAATCTATGAGCAGCTTTTATAAATGTACTCATTTTATCGTAATCTTTTCTTTTAGGAAGCCTTTCAACAGATGAATCAGCTTCAAATCCATAGGTAAATGTTTTGTCCAAAAAATCTTTAATGCCTTTATCAACAATACCGCCAGATATAAATATTGGTATTTAAACTCTTTTGTTTTCAAAACAACGTCGTAATTAAACTTCATTTGTCCATCATGCATATATGTATGACACATCTAAAACAAAATAGTATATATTTTATAAAAATCACTTGGATTCTAAAACTTTTATTGTATTAACTGCAATTTCAAGTTTAAATTCTTCTGTATATAAAGCAATGCCGACAACTGCAGCATAAACGCCGAATTTTTCGTATGCTCTGAATTTAACTAAGTCTTCTATAGATACTTATACCCCTCTGAAAATGGTATTACTATCATTCATATCTACCGCTCTATTCAATATTGAGACTATTTATGTAATCTATTGCTTTCCCAGCAACAAATTCCGGATTTATGGAATTCATACAGACAGACGGATTTTCTTCACCTATTACACATTTTCCAAATCTGTGCCAACAACCGCCACAGATAGAAGACATTATGTTAATATTTTCTGGATACATTGAATATTTAGCGTCAGTAGGACCAAATAAGATAATAGATTTAGTTCTTAAAGCCCAAGCAATATGGGAACATGCTCCATCAATATCAATATGCAATAACGATTTTTTAATAATACTAAAAAGTTCATCAAGAGAAGTTTTTTTTGCAACATTTATATCAACATTTTGTAATCTATCATTTGAAATACCAACTTGAACAACAGCAATGTCTTTAAATTTTGTTTTTAAAATCTTTATCATTTTTTCCCAGTTTTTAGTATTCCAGCATTTTATATCATCATTTTTACCGTCACCACCAAAACCATACTGAACAGTCACATACTTTAAGCTATTCTCAATATTAAATTTTTCTAATGGTTTTTGCTTATAATTAATTGTTAATGCTAAATCTTCAATGTTATCAACGCCGCATTTAGCTTTTATATCGCTAATTAAGTGTCTGTTTTCATTATTTTGTGAAAAATATGTATTTTTGTAATAGGAAATATTTTTTAAAATATTTTTAGTAATGAAGTTACTTTGATTTATATGCAAAACCTTTACATCATCATCGAGCACATAAGCAACATCGTATTTATTTTTAGTTAGCGACCAAATTTCAATATCTAAAAAAAATCTTATGTTGACATCGCTAAATATAAAACGAGATTTTCTATCATATATATCAACTATTGTACTGGAAGGAAACATATTCAGCAAGCTTGTAACGACACTTTTAAATCTAAACTTATCACCTATTCCTCCGTCAATTACAAAAGCTACATAATTTTTAGTTTTCTTATTGTTTAACAAATAAACAGCTACTATTTTAAAAATACTTCTAACAACAGATTTAAAAAAATGTTCATATTTTTTCAAAAATGTTCTTTTTGTGACATAAACGTGAACTTTATTTTTATCAACACCAAATCCATACATTTTAATTTGATTTTCTTTGAAAATATCCTCATTATCAAAAAAAGGAACCTTATACAGCATAGTACTTACCTCATATATGTATAGATTCACACTCACATAAATATCACTATCATCTAATATTAATACTTTATGTATAATAGCTTACAAGCATAATTTACAGGTCTGTTTTCATTAGCTGTTGACACAACTTTTGAAGCGTCAAAATTTAAATTCCAACTGTTATGACTATTAGTACCTTCTCTAGAATGATTTTTATAGCTTCCAGAGAAAACTCCAGCTGGTGGCGTTGGCACATTTCCATCTCAACATAGAGACATGTTACCAACAATATTTCTTACCGCACCAACTTGTCTCTGTCCTAATAGAGCATCGTTGCAGGCAGTTCCACTAAAAACATCCTACGAAAATCTGGGATGTTAAATTTTGAAGTAGCATTACCCCTAACATGCATCGTAGGATTTAAACCCGTAACCATAAATTGTGACTATTGCTCTAAACAAATCTGGATAATCCGCTATATCTTATTTCATTTGGAACTCAGGAAAATCCCGTAACTGTAAACGAAAAAAGATAAACAACAAACAGAATAACTTTTTCAATTTGCCACCTCCACCGCACTTACATTTAACTCAAGGTTACTTATGCATAAACTGAATTTTATACAAATTTGCGTAATATCCATTCAATGCCAACAGCTCTTTGTGAGTACCAACTTCAACAATATTCCCCGATTCAAAAACATATATTCTGTCAGAGTTTATTATCGTAGATAAAAGATGCGCTATAACTATTGAAGTTCTTCCTTTCATAAGTTTTTCAAGTCCTTCCTGAACCATTCTTTCAGATTTTGAATCTAAAGAACTTGTTGCTTCGTCCAGGAGAAGTATTGGAGCGTTTTTAAGCGTAGCTCTTGCTATAGAAACCATCTGTTTCTGTCCGCCAGACAATGAGCCACCTCTTTCTCCAACAACAGTATCATATCCATGTTCTTGTTTCATAATAAAGTTATGAGCAGCAGCATGTTTTGCAACTTCTATTGCCTCATTATAAGTAGCTCCAAACCTTCCCATCAAAATATTATTTTTAATAGTATCGTCAAAAAGCACAACATCCTGTGAAACAAAAGCTATATTCTCGCGCAGAGACCTTATAGTAACATCCCTTATATCCTGACCATCTATCTCTATACTGCCATCTTTCACATCGTAAAACCTCAACAGCAAATTTATCAATGTAGATTTGCCTGATCCCGCCGCTCCAACAATAGCTATCTTCTCGCCAGATTTTACTTCTAAATTAACGCCGTGCAGAATCTCAACGCCAGGAACATATTCAAACTTAACTTCTTTAACTTTTATTATTCCTTTATTTATTTTTAAATCATAAGCTCTGTGTTTATTTACGATAACTGGTTTCCTATCCATAATTGCAAAAATACGATCTATTGCCATTATTCCCATCTGCAGTGTGGCATTTAAGTTTGCCAAAGATTTCAAAGGCTGGTATGCTGCAACTATAGCTACTAAGAAAACAACGAAATCACCAGTAGTAAGGGTTCCGCACATAATTCTATATCCACCGTACGCAAGAGTACCAGCAGCAGCTATGCCTCCGAAAAATTCCATAAGAGGACTCAATATATTGCTGTTTTTAGCCATTTTAACCTCAATACCTGCAATAGCTTCAGCACTGCCTTTAATTTTCTTTGATTC
>JAITAQ010000047.1 GCA_031283985.1 Endomicrobium sp.
TTATTCATTTGGATAAATTACAATTGATTATTTAACGGTAATTTAATGGCATAACAACACAGCATAAGAGAGACCATTATTATTGGCTATTAGAATACGAGACAAAGTACGAGATTACAGATGTTATACTCAAAAAATTATTAAAAAATAGAAAATACAAGTTAGAAACAAATATATAAAATAGGAAACTCAGCAGACGATTAAGGATTTATCTGCCGAGTTAGTTAATTTATAAACTATTTCAATCCTGGAAACTTCATTCCGCCCATAAGTTTTTTAGATTCTTCAGCCATGATAGACTGAGACTTCTCTCTGGCTTCTTCAAAAGCTGCTAGTACAATTTTTTCAATTTTTTCTTTCTTCTCTTTAAGCAAATCTTCAGGAATGTTTAAACTCAAAAACTCATTTTTAGCATTTACTTGTATTTTAATGCTTTTATATTCAATATCAATAATATGCGCTTTCAATTTTTTATCCATTTCACTAAGCTTGCTTCTCATAGACATAGCTTCTTTTGCCATCTTAAACAATTCCATCTTAAATCCCCTTTCTATTTTTTTGACAATTTTTTGTCCGTTATTATTAAAAATCTTATAGCAATGCCGACAATTGCCCAAAACCCTAGCAATAGCCAAGCTAAAGTTTTAAATCCCTTATAAAGAGAATATACTCCAAATACGCCGCAGAGAGTTGATACCAACAGCATATTTTTATATGTGCCAACTTTATTACTTTGCCCCACACTTGCCTGCCTTATCTTCTTTAAGGATTATAGCATAAACAGTTATATTATATTAAGTGAAAGCAATACCACAACCGTTGCTATATCTGCCAGCACGTTTGTAACAACCGACACAACGCAGACAGCTAAAATATCAAGTGCAAAAAGAGCGGGTAAAAAAAACATCTTTATTTTTCCATTTAAAACATTTATATAAGAAATGATTGTTTTACATTTTACTGCTTACTGCCTTTTTCTAAATGTTTATAATCTTTCTAATGCTGCACAAGGACATCTCAATGCCCAGCCTAATGATAAAAGAACTTTAACAAAAACAGAATCTGCAGTTAAAGTTCCCTTTTCAGATGGATTAGATCATACCTTGAAACATGTAGAAAGAATTATTTTACGGTTACAACATACTGTCTGTCTATGATTTCTCTGAGCAGCACATGGAAAGACCTTTTTGAAATTACGCGCAAATTAAGCTTCATATTTCCTCAATGTCCCTGATATTATTTTTTTTAACCCAACTTTAGTGTTAACTATAAGACTTCCATCTTTATCTATGCCCAAGTTTACACCTGACACAATATTATTATAGCCATCATCAATAGTAACAATTTCATTCTTGTAGGCAATATTCCAATTATATTCCTCTACAAACATTTCAAATCCGGTATTACAAAAATCGTTATATATATCTTCAACTTTAGCTAAAAGTTCTGCAAAAAATTCAGCTCTGTCCACTTCTCTTCCTAAAACTTCTTTAAGAGAAATAGAAATATCAGCAAGCTTTTCTGGGAGCTTATTATTAATATTTATGCCTATACCAGCAACAATCCAATTTATTTTGTCTTGTTCTGCAGACATCTCTACTAGTATTCCTGCAATTTTCCTACCGTTTACAAAAACGTCATTAGACCATTTTATTTCTGAATCAACTTTGTATTCTTTAAGAGTTCTTTTTAAAGCTATGCTTAAAATCAGAGCTAACTTAGATGCTTCGTCAGGACGTATTGAAGGCTTTAGTAATATTGAAAACCAAAGACCTCCTGCATTAGAACTCCACGTCCTTTTTATTCGCCCGTAACTGTTTGTCTGTTTTTCAGCAACTATAATAAAGCCTTCTTCAAAATTCTTCTCCGCAAGTTTTTTTACCACAGTTTGCGTTGACTGTAACTGCTTATAGTATTTTATCGTCTTGCAGATTTTAAGAGACTTTTTTAATTTGCTTTCTATTTCGTATTCGTTAAAAAGATTCTTATTGCTGATAAGAACATAGCCTTTGGACAACGATTTTATTTTGTATCCTATTTGTTTTAAAGTGTTGATTTGCTTGTGTACCGCAGCTCTTGAAATCCCTAAAGCTTCCCCGATGGTATTACCTGAAATAATTTCTTTAGATTTAAGAATTTCAAGAATATTCATATTATAGTCACTTCTAAACTTACATCCAAAGCGGGAGCAGAATGAGTAATCATTCCTATGGAAATTTTATCTACATCAAGTTTTGCAAATTCTTTTATAGTCTGAAAATTCACATTTCCTGAAATTTCTATTTCAGGTTTATAATCTTTTGTTGAATTTTTTCTTATAACATCAATCATTTCGCCTGCAGTTTTAGGAGTAGTATTGTCTAACATTATAATATCTGCTTTTGCCGCTAAAGCATTTTCAACTTCAACTAAGCTTTCGCATTCAACTTCAACTTTAATGTCTTTATATTTTTTTCTAAAATCAGCTATTGCTGAAGTCAAATCTTTTATAAGCTTTAGATGATTGTCTTTTATAAGAGCCATTTCCGAAAGACTCGTCCTATGGTTTGTTCCGCCGCCACATCTTACGGCATATTTGGCAAGCTCTCTATATCCGGGCAAAATTTTTCTTGTGTCGTAAATTTTTGCTTTATTATTACCTACAGCTTTTACAAAAACATTTGCCAACGTCGCAATCCCTGACATATATTGCAGAAAATTGAGAGATGTCCTTTCCCCTGATAAAATCGCCCTTGCAGAGCCAGTTATTTCAACAATTTTATCGCCTTTTTTAAGAAGATCGCCATCTTTCTTTTTTATTGCGGCTTTGCAGCTGCCATCAAGCGTTTTAAACACTTCAATAAAAACATCAACGCCTGCAAGAACTCCGGCTTTTTTTGCTATAAGAACGGCTTTTGCTTTTTTACCTGCTGGAACAAATTTTTTTGAAGTAATATCATTGAAAGCTCTGTCTTCTTTCAATGATAAATCTATAAGTGTATCTATTGTATTCATAGTCCGTATATTTAACAATCTTTTAATTTGCCCACCAAGCCACTCCTTCCCTTCAATTGCTTATAATCCTTTCACTGTTGCTACATGTCATCACTCTATCAAATATAATTTTTATGAGACAACATTTGCTGCTATTTAATTTGAGAATATAAATTTACCATTTCTATGGCACTTATTGCAGCATCTGCTCCTTTATTTCCTGCTTTGGTTCCAGCTCTTTCTATAGCCTGCTCTATGGACTCCGTGGTCAAAACTCCAAAAACTATAGGAACAGTTCCGTTAAGTCCTACTGAAGACACTCCCTTTGATACTTCTGCAGCAACATAGTCAAAATGCGGTGTTGCTCCTCTTATTACACAGCCTAAACAAATTATGCCATCAACTTTTTTGCTATCAGCTATTTTTTTTGCAACTGCTGGAATTTCAAAAGCTCCAGGAACCCAATAAACTGAAATATCTTCGTCAGATGCTCCGTGTCTTTTAAGCATATCTTGTGCACCTGATATAAGCTTTCCAGTAATAAATTCGTTAAACCTCGACGACACTATTGCAAATTTTTTTCCGTCAGCTTTTAACTGTCCGCTTATAATTTTCATTTGCTCATCCTCTCCTATAGCTAAACTATTTTTAAGATGTGTCCCATCTTTTCTTTTTTTGTTTTTAAATATCTTTTGTTAGATTTTGTTGGATTAATTTCAACAGGGATTCTTTTTGTTATCTTCAAACCATACCTTTCAAGCCCAACAATTTTTTTAGGATTATTGGTCATAAGATTAATACTTCTTATTCCAAGCTCAGAAAATATCTGAGCGCCAATACCATAATCCCTTAAATCTGACGGAAATCCTAAAGCTGCATTGGCTTCAACAGTGTCTAGTCCTTTCTCCTGCAAATGATAGGCTTTCAATTTATTCACAAGACCAATCCCTCTGCCTTCTTGATGCATGTATAAAAACACTCCTTGCCCTTTTTGCTCAATTGCTTTAAGAGCTGCTTCAAGTTGATCACCGCAATCGCATCTTAAAGAATGAAAAATATCGCCTGTCTCGCATGACGAATGCACTCTCACCAAAACATTCTCTTTATTTTTCACATTGCCCTTTACTATCACTAAATGAGACTCTTTCGTTATAATATCTTCAAACAAAATCATCTTGAAATCACCATATCTTGTAGGAAAATCAATGGACACAACTTTTTTGACAAAGTTCTCAGTACGCCTGCGATAATTGATAAGATCACCAATTGTCGCTATTTTCAATTTATATTTTTTTGCAAACTTTACTAAATCGGACATTCTCGACATTGTTCCGTCTTCGTTCATTATTTCACAAATAACTCCTGCAGGATAAAGCCCTGCAAGCTCGGCTAAATCTACTGCAGCTTCCGTGTGTCCAGATCTTACTAAAACGCCTCCTTTTTTGTAGCTCAACGGAAACATATGTCCGGGTCTTGCAAAATCTTTCGCCTTAGAGGTTTTATCTATAAGTTTCTTTACCGTTATAGCTCTATCATAAGCCGATATTCCCGTTGTTGTGCCTATTCTGTAATCAACAGACACAGTAAAAGAACATCCTTTTTTTTCAGTAGACTTCTCAACCATATTGTCTATATCAAGCTCTTTCAAACGTTCATGCTTCATAGGAATGCAGATAAGTCCTCTGGCATACTTTGTCATAAAATTTATGAGCTGCGGTGTAATCTTTTGCGCAGCGACAACTATGTCGCCCTCATTTTCTCTGCCGGGATCGTCAACAATAATAACAGGTTTGCCAGCTTTAATATCTTTTACGGCGTTTTCAATTGTTGCAAAAACATTGTTTTTCATTTTATCATAAACTCCTTAAATATCTCAGGGCTAATGCCACTTGATTCTTTTTTAGCAAACTTTTCTATATATTTTGCAAGAATATCTGTCTCAACGTTGACTTCAGCTCCCACTTTTTTTAATTTCATAATTGTATTATTAAAAGTTTCGGGTATTATAAAAATTTCAAACCTAGAATATGACAATGACGCAATTGTTAAACTTATACCATCAATAGTTATTGACCCTTTATCAACGCAATATTTCAAAATATTTTCCCCGCACAAAAATCTAATTTTATAAAACTCTTTTAATGCTTCTATCTTCTCTATCTTAGCAGTACCATCCACATGTCCGCTTACTATATGACCACCGAGTCTTGAAGAGAGTGTTAACGCTCTTTCCAAATTAACCTTTGAACTTTGTCTCAGCTTAGAAAGTGTCGTAACATTATCTGTATGCGGACTATAATCTGCTGCAAAAATATTTTTGTTCACACACACTGCCGTTAAACACACGCCGTTTATAGCAATGCTATCGCCTTTTGAAATATCGTTAAACGTTGTCTCTATTTCAATTTTTGAAGACGAAATATTTTTAACCGTACCTATATCTTCAACTAACCCTGTAAACATTATATTTTCCTTATACATCCAGTTATAAGCAAATCTATGCCTATTTTTTTCACCTTCATATTTTCTACTTTCAGCGATTCTGTAATTTTATTAACTCCGATTCCTCCAACTACAGAAACTGCATTTTTGCCGCCAATGATTTTTGGTGCGACAAAAAAACATATATCGTCAACAGAATTTGAAAATAAAGCTGACGCGATTATTTCGCTTCCCCCTTCTATTAAAATCCTTTTTATAGAAAAAGAGTTTAACTTCTCTGTTATTATGTTAAAATCTTTTTTTGACGCTTTTATATCAACAGACGCGAGAATAACCTCATCTTTGTCTACCAAGTACTTTGGAATATTTTTTATGCTTGAATCGTAAATAACAATAGTCGGAACGGCTCCATCAAACAAATGATAAGACTTTGGCAATCTTAGCTTTGAGTCTATAACTACTCTAATAGAATTTTTTAAATTCTTAGAATGCGACGTAAGGAAAGGGTTATCTTTTAGTGCCGTACTTGAGCCAACAAGAACAGCGTCATAGTGAGATCTCATCTTATGAACGAAACTTCTGGATTCTTCACAAGTTATCCATTTTGAATCATAATCGCATGTTGCAATTTTGCCGTCAAGCGTCATAGCAGCCTTGACTGTTACCTTAGGTTTAGCTCGTAAAAATTCAAGATATTCTTTAACAAGAACTTTAGCTTCTTTCTTCAACAATCCTGCATAAATTTCTATTCCATTTTTTTCAAGCAATTCTTTGGCGCCAGACACATTTATATCATTTAAAGAAAAAAATACTCTTTTTATTCCCGCTTTTATAATTGCAAGCGTGCATGGTGGCCTTTTGCCATAACTGTTGCACGGTTCAAGAGTAACATATAAGTCCGCACCCTTTGCATTTTTGCCGGCTTTATCCAAAGCATTAATTTCAGCATGTTTTCCACCAAAATATTTATGCCAACCTTTGCTAATAACTTTATTCTTTTTAACAATAACGCAGCCGACTAAAGGATTAGTGTAAACTTTCCCTTTACCTTTTTTTGCAAGGGCTATAGCCATACGCATATATCTTTCGTTCATATAAAAAGAAATCTCTCAAAACAAAAAAAATGTTTTGTCTTCGGCTGGTGAAAGAACAACGCTTCTGGAGTGCAAATTAAAATTATATTATCTTCTTCACCTTCCCCGAAGGCTGTATTATCAAGTTATCAATTGTATTTTTTTTTACGAATATGTGTCAATGCTGCTTAAGTCTGTCTTGGACTGAAATTCAGTGTAAAGGAAAAAGTAATGAAACTTCTCCACACTCTGGAAACAAATAACAGTTTACGCATTCACTCCATATTTTATGAGGGAGCATTTCTTTTGGAATTTCAGTATAGCCGAGTTTCTTAAAAAATTCTGGTTTAAAAGTAAGAGTAAAAACTTTTTTTACTCCAAGCTCTTTGGCGTTTTTTTGCAATGTTTCAATCATTTTTCTGCCTATGCCTTGCCTCTTATACTCTTCAGACACCGCTAATGCCTTTACTTCAGCCAAATCTTCCCAAGAAACGTGCAAGGCTCCGCAAGCTATTATCTTTCCTTCATTTTCAAGAACAATAAATTCCTGTACATTTTCATATATGGCATTTAAGGATCTATGAAGCATTTCTTTATTATTAGCATAATGCTCAACAAGAACGTGTATCCCTTTTACATCGGAAACTTTTGCCGGTCTTATATCCATATCTTTAAACTCCATTAAATAAAAACCTTTTAACTGTAAGCGCTATTCTATAATTTGCCTTATTTAGTAGTCAACTCATTTAAGGTCTTATATATATACTTTATATATATTTTTAAACAAAGCAGCAAACTGCTAAATTAAAATTTTTTATGAGCCACTACAAAAGTTGACGGGAAATTAGCTTTTTGGTAAAATAAAAATGTTTTGTGAGAGCCGAGGTGGTGGAATTGGCAGACACGTGAGACTCAAAATCTCAAGTTGCTTAGGCGGCGTGCGGGTTCAAGTCCCGCCCTCGGCACTTTGATCTTTTTTTAATTCATCAATTCATCTTCATGACACAATAAGAAATATGCAATTACCTGCAAGACTATCTTAAATAATGGAATTTTGGAAAAGTTATTCTTCAATATAATGGATTTAATATTGGATATTTTTTGATTGAAACAAGGAATAAACAAACGTTCATTATGTTTTAGTAAGTGTCTGACTTTTCCAAGATATAGACAGTTACTTCCTTATGCATCCATGCTTTTTCTTCTTGAGCGTTGTGTACCCCCAAGTCTATGCGATTTCCTTTGATAAGATTGCCAGTATCGCCAGCGTAGCCATATCCATAACCTGTAATAAATAAACGAGTTTTTAATGGGATAACTTTAGGATCAACCGCCACTATTCCTCGCTGCATTTTTTGACCTAGCACTGTAACTGTTCCGTCGCCCCACGCAAGAGGATCTCCGGGATAGTAGGCAGTAGCTATCATTTTAATATTTTTAGTTTTGGATAAATCGTACTCTTTTTCTACATTGCCGTTTTTATCAAGCAATAACAAACGGCAGAATTCTTTTGCCCTTATACTCTCGTTTACAATAATTGTTTCATGTAATAATTCATCGTAAAAAACTTCACTTATTGTTTTTATTATGCTTTTTTCTATCCCTTTTTGAAGTTCAATTTTTCTAAGATTGGAGTTATATTTTTTGCTCCATATTACTCTGAACGGAAACTGTTCTGATATTTTCTTTTGTTCCTTAGAAACTCTTATTATTTTTATAGTTTGAAATGCCTTTATAGGTTTATTGGTATCTCTTGAAACCATATCATACTCACCAATAGCTATACCATTTTGCTCTAAGATAGTTTTTAAAGATATATCTTTATAAGGTTTTACAATATAAGTTTTGCCGTCAACTTTTATGAAAGCTCTTGCATATATACTCTGATAAAGCAGTTCAGAAATTGTTTTTGACAATATAAAAATGCTAAATGCAATACATGATAATTTTAAAATATTTATTAAATTATTTTTCATTATCTAGGTATGGACGCGATCTAAAGCAAACCCCAAGTTTATCTGCAATTTCTTTAACTTTTGATGTGTTAAAATCTGGAAATTCCACCGCCGTTATTACAACCTTAGTGATGTATTTTTTTGCTTCATTGACAAACTTTATTATTTCGCTAAAAGATTCTTCTTTAAACATAGGATTGTTAATTTTATTGTGTTCCTCAGGATTTGAACCATTTAAACTTACAGAAATAATATCTACCAATCCTTTAAGTTCGGGAAATATATTTCTAGAGTGGTAAGCATTTGCAAGCCCTGCAGTATTTATCCTAACGATCCCTCTATTTTCTTTTATCCATTTAGCAATTTCTTTTACTTCTTCTATTCTGATAAGAGCGTCACCATATCCGCAAAAAACAATTTCTTTATATTTTTTTGGATCACCGATTGATTCTATAACTTCTTTGGGTGACGGTTCTCTTTCAAGTTTTAAATCATTTCCGTTAAATTTATTCGACCATTTATGTTTTACGCAATAAGAGCATGCCATAACGCACCTATTAGTTATATTAAGATAGAGACTGTCTCCGAAAACATAAGAAATAGTGTTCATAATTCCTCTATAAATTAAAAAGCTTTACAGCATTTTGACTTGTAATTTTTGACGCTTCTTCAAAAAGAATATTCTTTATTGCTGCGATTTCTTTTAAAGTTTCAACCACATAAGACGGCTCGTTTCTTTGTCCTCTATACTTTTGAGGAGAAAGGTAAGGACAATCTGTTTCAATCAATAAATTGCTTAACTCAGTCTCTAAAACTGTCTGTTTTAAAGATTCAGATTTTTTATAAGTTACAGGTCCGTCTATACCGATTAGAAAACCCAAATCAATAAACTCTTTTGCTTGTTGTGGCGTTCCTGAGAAACAATGTATAACGCCCTTGGGAATGATTTTAAGAGATTTCAAAATACTTAAAACGTCTTCGTTAGCTTCTCTTGAATGTATGACCACAGGCTTGTTAAACTTTGCCGCAAACTTAATCTGGGTAGCAAAAAACTCTTTTTGGAGTACAGCAGTTTGTTTCAAAGAATCGTAATGATAATCTAAACCTATCTCTCCTACTGCAACGCATTTCTTTTCCTGAATAAAAAGTTCAAGTTTTTTGTAATCTTTTGCCGACACTTTTTCAACATAATTTGGATGAATGCCAAATGCCACAAAAATATTATCGTATTTTGAAAGCTCTAAAGCTTTATCCCAATACTGTGGCTCACAGGATATTTCTACAACTTTTTTCACTCCAGCATTAAAAGCTCTTTCTATAACAACATTTCTGTCCTTATCAAATTTTTCATCTGACAAATGTGCATGCGTATCTATAATCATTTTTATCCCTGTATTAATAATTATGCCAAACTATAGAACTAGAAATACACTGAAATACTACAATATGCGAGGAAACAAAATTCCAGGAACCTGCAAAACTGCACCAGAAACAGAAAAACCATCTTTAGGAATTATGCCATTGGTAAAATATTTTTTTGCAACATCGTTTATGTTTCCTGACGCGCCTGTAATCTGCCAAATTTTTTCGGCAAAACTCGGCATAAATGAAAGCAAATGCATTGCTATAATATCTATAGCCTGCAAATAAGAATATATGCATATTGCAAGCTTATTCTTATCTATTTTGGCAAGTTTCCAAGGAGCATCTGTTTCTATCTGTATATTTACAAGACTAATTGCGTCTTGCAAATTCTCAGCTGCTTTATGCAGCTGTAAATTATCCATATTAAGTGCAAAAGTTTCTTTTAAATTTTTTTCAACATTCTTAGCAAGCTCTAAATTCAAAACAGCTTGTGGAATTTTCAAGTTAAAATTTTTCTCAGCCATTTTGATAGTTCTTGAAATTAAATTGCCAAGATTGTTTGCCAGGTCCGTATTGTACTTCAACGTTAACCCTTGCCAAGAAATATCCCCACCGTGTTCAAACGGTATCAAAGTAACGGCAAGGTATCTTGCGGCGTCAACGCCATAATTTTCTACAAGCTCTTGGGGAGATATTACATTACCTAAAGACTTAGACATCTTGTTTCCATTTAAAGTAAAAAAGCCGTGCGAGCATATAGTTTTAGGCAGAGGCAGTTGTGCTCCCATCAAAACCGCAGTCCAAATTACTGAGTGGAACCACAAAATATCTTTCGCCATTAAATGAACATCGGCAGGCCAATATTTTTTAAATTTGACTTCGTCGCTTGGGTAACCGACTGCTGTTATGTAATTTATAAGAGCATCTGCCCAAACATATGCAGTTTGAGATTTGTCAAAAGGCAAAGGGATTCCCCACTCAATAGCGCTTCTAGAAAAACTTACGTCCTCAAGCCCAAGTTTTAATTTCCCAACAATCTCGTTTTTTCTTTCCTCAGGTTGTATGTCTATGTGCTCTTTGTGGTTAACATCTGTTATTCTTTCCAAAAGAGCGTCCTGAAAAGAAGATAATTTAAAAAAGTAGTTTTCTTCTGATTGCAAAATAGGCTTTGTTTTATGAAAAAGACAGCAGCCATTTTCATCTAAATCTTTTTTAGCGAAAAATCTTTCGCAATCAATACAGTACATTCCCTCATATTTTTTCTTAAAAATTAAACCCTTATCAAATAAAGTTTGCACTATATTCTCAACAGCAATGAAATGCCTCTGTTCTGTAGTGCGAATAAAGTCATCGTTAGAAATATTTAAAAGTTTCCAAGCTTTTCTAAATTTAGCACTCATCTCATCACAAAGTTCTTGAGGCTTTTTGCCTTTTGCTTTTGCAGCTTCGGTAATTTTAGCTCCGTGTTCGTCCGTCCCTGTAAGAAAGTAAACATCAAAATTATTAAGCCTTTTCCATCTTGCCATTATGTCTGCGGCTATTGTGGTGTAGGAATGACCCATATGAGGAATATCGTTTACATAATAAATTGGCGTGGTTATATAAAATTTCATTTATTTCCCTTTTCATTGGCGTCTTTAATTTGTTTTATAGAAAAAAATTTAAAAGATTTGTTGCCAAAATCAGCAATTACTCTTTCTTTTATGAAGTCAATTGCCACAAGCTTGGCTTTCCCTTCAGGTGTGGATATTACAGAGCATAGTTCAGGCAAATCTTTTTTTATGTTTTTGTAAATGTCATTTTCATAAGCTATACAACACATAAGTCTGCCACAAAGCCCTGAAAGTTTTACCGTATTCAACAACAACTCTTGATCTTTTGCCATGTCTATAGTTACAGAACTAAAATCTCTTAAAAAGCTTTGGCAACACAACACTTGTCCGCACGTGCCTATACCACCTATAATTTTAGATTCGTCTCTAACACCTATCTGAACCATTTGTATTTTCGTTTTTAAAATATGCCCTAAATCTTTTATAAGTTCTCTGAAATCTACCCTTGTTTCAGAAGTATAATAGATAAACAATTTTGAACGGTCAAATGTGTATTGGACACATGTTAACTTCATGTCTAGCTCATGGTCAATAACCTTTTGCTCAACAGTTTTATAAGCTCTTGCATTTCTCTCTTCGTTATCTGCTATATTTTTTCTATCTTCTTGTGTTACCTTTCTAAAAATCTTGCCTATAGTATCTTTCCCTTTTTGCAAATTCTTGTCTTTTTCAAAAACAATGCCAACCTCAACACCATGTTCTGTTTCAACTATAACTTTATCGTTCAATTTTAAATTAAAACTATCTTCATCAGCATATATTTTATCTTTGATTTTTCTTACTATTACCCCAACAACCTTTGTCATACTCATATCTCCTATTTAACAAAAACAAAATTTTCAATAATCACTTTTGCAATTATTGTCGGGAATACTTTCTATAGTATGGTATATGGTATCAAAAAAAACGAAAAGAAGTAAATTATATAATTGATTATCTTTAGTCAATTACAAATTATTTTTAATTCTTCCACTATTTAATTTATGTTACAATTAATTATCCTATTAACTAGTAAAGTATATTTAAAGCGTTAAGCGCTTTTGAAAAATTTACGCATGAAGATAATAATATGACTATTTCAGTTAAAGCAGCATTGATACGCTGCCAATTTGAGACTATACATCCATTACATCCATTTCTTAACGGTAACGTCAGTTGATTATATTTGTATTTATATGAAAATGATATCTTGACACAATAAATGCTTCTAAAGGTTGGAAAAGTTGCAAATTTTTAAATCCTGCAAATCAAAAAATAAATTATCCAAGACTGTTTGAGCATTTACATTTTTTAAAAGCAATGCTCTTGAGTTATTTAATATATCTAAAGCAGGAGCGGTTTCTCTAGGATAAATTCTAAATTCTTTTTTTGCATCTGCAGTCATTGCGTCAACGCATTTCAGTGATCCAGCCTTTGCTGTATTTTTTGACAATTCAAGAATATCAGAAATATAAAGTTTTTGAGTCCTTAATTTACGCCACAAAGAGAGGCTTTTGGCTTCTTTCTCACCTATTAATCTTTTTGCGGTTTCAAGAGAACCTTCGCTTAACTCAGCTATTTCTTTTGCTCTGTTTGAATCTAGCGAACAATTTAAAATAAGCCAAGTTGACACCATATCTGCACTTAGAGGTTGAAAAAATAATGTCTGGGATCTGGAAATTATCGTCTTAGGTATAGTTTCTTTATGTCTTGCAAGCAAAATTATAATTGTATTTTGTGGAGGCTCTTCAAGAGTTTTCAATAAAGAATTAGCAGCCGCTGTATTCATTTTCTCAGCAGGCTCTATTACAAAAATTTTCCACTTGCCTTCATGTATCTTTGTGAATACTTCTTTTTGCATGTAACGTATAGTTTCTATTTTGATTATTTTTTGTTTATTCAAATCGCCACATTCAAGCTCGGCTTGCTTTACAAAATCCACAAAATGCATATTTGGATGTATATTTTTATTTATCTTATCACACGAAGAACATACCTCACAAGAGCTAGCTTCACCTTTTAGAAAATTACTTGCTGTGCAATTAAGGATTTTAGCTAATTCCGATGCCATAAAACGCTTGCCGACACCATCTTGACCCATGAATATATAAGCGTGGGCTATTTTCCCGCGTTTTATTTGACTTGAAAGTATTTCTTTAACTTTTTGTTGACCAAGTATATTTTCAAACATTATAATACCGCATCCAAATATTTTCTTATAAGCATGTGTGTTTTTAATGGCGTACCTTGAGTCCTTATAACCTTTATTCTTTTATGATACTTTTTTGCCTGATTTAAATATCCTTTTCTAACATTGTTATGGAATACAACAGATTCTCTTTCTATTCTGTCACCATCTACTCCGTAAGAGTCTTTATCTAAAAATTTTGCCTTATTTAAACCTTTCTTAGTATCAATATCAAGATATATAGTTAAATTTGGCAATATGCCAAAAGTCGCCTCTTTATTAAGCCGATTTATGAGTTTTATATCCAGCTTTCTACCATATCCCTGATAAGCTACCGTAGCGTCTGTAAATCTGTCGCATATGATGACTTTCCCTACTTTTAATGCAGGAATAACAAATTCGTCCATATGCTGCGCCCTTGCCGCTTCATATAAAAATAGCTCGCTTAGAGGAACAGGTCGTGAATCTGGACTCAACAAAATCTTGCGTATAGATTCGGAAAAAAGAGTTCCGCCAGGTTCCCGAGTGAGTAAAACTTTACGTCTAAGTTTCTCTAAATACTCTTTTAACAAATGCGACTGAGTAGTTTTGCCAGAGCCTTCACCACCTTCAATAGTTATAAAAATACCTTTATTCTTTTTCATTTTTTTCCCGTATAAAACGACATTATTCAAAATTTCTTATTAATTCAAAGTTGTTTCTATAGTTTTTTCAAATCCATAAAACCTCAAAATTTGGTTTTGGAATTATATCATTTTAAAGTAAAAATAGTATAATTAAGTTAACTATTTTCCCGGAGAAAGCTAATGAACCATTTTACTTATTTAGTGTTGTTTTTTGTAGTTGCCGTATATATTATTGAGACCATTTCAGACTTACTAAATCTAAAAAATATTTCAAATAATATCCCACAGGAATTTGAAATTTTTTTTGATAAGGAAAAATATGCCAAAGCTCAAAGTTACCTTAAAGACAATACAAAATTTGCCATTTTTTCTTCTACATTCTCACTGATTTTACAGATTACTTTTATACTTGCAAACGGATTTAGCTATGTAAATTCTTTGACTTATTCTTTTGGTACTGGAACAGTTTTGAGAGGCTTGATATTTGCTGGCATTTTATATTTGATTTGTGAAATTGTAGATTTGCCATTTTCTGTCTATTCAACGTTTATAATAGAGGAAAAGTTTGGCTTTAACAAAATGAACAGAAAAATCTTTATAACAGACTTTATAAAATCTTTCATTATAAAAGGAATAATATACGGCGTAATGTTTTCTATAATAGTGTGGCTATTTTCAAGTATTGAGCATTATGCGTGGTTGTACGCTTTTGCTGCAATAACAGCTTTTGAGCTTTTTGTAACTTTTATATATCCAATAGTTATAATGCCTTTGTTTAATAAATATACACCATTAGAAGACGGCGAACTTAAAAAATCTGTTGAAGAATACGCTAAAAAAGAAAGCTTTAAAATGAAGGGATTGTTTAAAATGGACAATTCTAAGCGATCCACTAAGTCAAACGCTTTTTTTACAGGTTTTGGCAAGTCAAGAAGAATAGTTTTGTTTGATACGCTTATACAAAAACACACAGTGGAAGAATTGACAAGCGTTTTGTCCCATGAAATGGGTCATTTTAAACTTGGACATATAATAAAGCAGATGATTTTTTCTTTTGCTTCCATGGGAATTATGCTGTTTATTCTTTCTATTTTTGTAAAAAAACCTTGGCTCTACAAAGCTTTCCTCATGAACACATATCCAGTATATGCAGGTGTGATATTTTTTGCTTTCTTATATACGCCTATGTCATTTGTGTTGTCAACTATATCAAGCTGTTTATCAAGAAAATACGAGTATGAAGCCGATACTTACGCTGTGACAACTTACAAACACCCTCAAGATATGATAAACGCTTTAAAGAAAATTTCAGTGGACAATCTTTCTAATCTTGCTCCTCATAAATTGAAAATATTTTTAGAATATTCGCATCCTCCTGTTCTTGATAGAATAAATGCGATAAAAAACATCTCGGAGAAATAAATGGAAAAACTTCTAAAAGATTTGTTAATGTCTGACGGAATCTCAGGTTATGAAGAAAATACTGCAAAAATAATGACCAACGCTCTATCAAAAATGTGCAGCTCCGTTGAAACGGACAACTTTGGAAACATTATAGGAAAATTAGGCAAAGGCATGAAGAAAATACAGATAGCCGCACACATGGACGAAATCGGCATGGTTGTAAAACATATAAATGAAAAAGGATATATATATTTTATCAAAGTAGGGGGAATAAACAACTCTATTCTACCTGGCAAACTTGTAGAAGTTATAAATAAAAAAGACGAACATATAAAAGGCGTAATAGGGACAAAACCTCCACATTTAATGACACCCGAAGAAGCAAAAGTCCCTATTAAACACATAGATATGTTTATAGATATTGGACTTTCTTCAAGAGAAGAAGTATTAAAAGTTTTGGATATTGGCGACCAAATAATATTTGAGCCTAACGCCGGAGTTTTACACGGAGACTTTTTTTACGGCAAAGCAGCAGACAACAGAATAAGCTGCTACTCTATGGTTAAAGTTATGGAGTCTCTTTCCAAAATAAAAGATTTAGATGCAGAAATTTACGCCTGTGCCACAGCTCAAGAAGAGGTAGGTCTTAAAGGAGGAAAAACTTCTTCATTTAAAGTAAATCCTGATTTTGCTCTTATAATAGACACTGCAATAGCCGGAGACATGCCCGGAATAGAAGAAAAAGTTTCAGCACTAAAACTTGGCAAAGGCGTTGCTATAACAATGATGGAAGCTTCTGGAAGAGGAACAATAGTTCCTCATAAAGTACGCAAAATTATGTTTGAAGCTGCACTAAAAAATAATATTGCCCATCAAATAGACATTATTGACGGTGGAATGACAGACGGAGCATCAATTTACGCAAACAGAGAAGGGATTCTTACAGGAATATTGAGTATTCCAACAAGATATATTCACGCTCCTTCATCTGTATTCAATATAAAAGATATAGAATCTGCTGTTGAATTGGCAGTTGCAACAATACGAAAAGCAGTTAAAGAACTTTGAGCTTAAACTTCTGTATTCTTTCAAGCGGGTCAAGCGGAAATTGTTCCATTATTTGGACGCTTTTGAATGGCAAAATGGACACAGCCAATCTTCATTAGGACTTGAGGAAGATTGTCCCATAGATTAATTATGATAGAAAACATGCCTATTTGTATCTCGCTCTAAGACATTTGTTAAATAAATTGGGTGAAGGTTATGCTTCCGATATGATTGGACTCAAAATACTATGGTCGTGTATTATTATATATGACAAATTCCTTTCAATAAATAAAGTATATATCGCAAGCCAAAACTACAATTATACTACATACTACTTTTTTAACAATTTTAAAATATATTTTAATTCGTCTCTAATGTTTTGCAAGAATTCGCTGTCAGGAATACGTTCTAAATTAAGCTCCAAAGTACCTTGCGTATCTTTGTGTTTTTTGCGTTTATCGACTATCAAATACTTCTTAGCACCCGCAATGCTATATTTTTGATTATACAACAAGTCTTTAATTTTAAAAATTAGTTCAATATCTTCCCTACGATACTTTCTCCGACCAGAACTTTTCCTAACAGGACACAAAAGTTTGAATTCGCTTTCCCAATATCTTAAAGTATGCTTTGGAACAAGCGTTATTTGAGATACTTCTCCAATAGAGAAATATTCTTTGTCAGGTATAGGCGGAATTTGAGTCATTCATTTTCCTTCAAGCCAAAAAAATCTTTTGATGCCTTGAACCTTACCTTTTTCATCGGAGCAATAACGAGCTTTTCTCCTGTTTTAGGATTTCGACCATTCTTTATCTTCGTCTCAAAAGCATTAAAACTGCCCAATCCCGTAATTACAACTTTCTCTGAATTTTTTAAGGCGTTTGCTATCTCTTCAAATACTTTATTAACAACTGCATCGGCTTCTTTTTTTGAACTTAATATTTTTGACAACGCTACAGCTATATCGTTCTTTGTCATTTTTATTCCCTTATTCTTGTTTTGCGTCTCTTTTCATCAAATCATTTACAGCATCAATAGGATTTTTATTTTTAAATAGAACATAATAAATTTCGTTGATTATAGGAAGTTCTATATTTAGCTTCTTTCCAAGCTCGTAAGCACTGACTGCATTTTTTACACCTTCGGCTACCATTCCAAGACTCTTTTGCGCTTGTTCAAGCGGCTTGCCTTCGCCGATAGATTGTCCGACAGATCTATTTCTTGAATGCCTTGAAAAACAGGTAACCATCAAATCGCCAAGTCCCGACAACCCGTAGAAAGTCTGTTCTTTGCCGCCTAAAACAATACCTATTTTTACAAGTTCCATAAGTCCTCTTGAAACTACTGCTGCTTTAGTGTTGTCGCCATATTTTAGTCCGTCTATTATGCCTGCAGCCACGGAAAACACATTCTTTAACGCAGCGCCTATTTCCACCCCGACAATATCACTTTGCGTATAAACCCTAAAATAATCGTTCATGAAAAGTTTTCTGCATTTTTCAGCTGTATCAAAATTTTTGGAAGCCAACGTAACTACAGTCGGAACTTTTCTACACACCTCTTCAGCATGACTAGGTCCTGAGATAATTGTTATATTATCGTAAATTCCGGGAAAAACGTTTTCTATTACTTCCGACATTCTCAAAAGCGTTTTGCTTTCAACACCTTTAGTAGCGCTCATTATAAGTTTGCCATTTAAAGATATGCCTTTATCTTTCAAAAGCAGGCAGGTAGATCTCATATAATGTGATGGAACAGCAAACAATATACCTTCGCTATACTTAGCACTGTCCAAGCTGCTTATAATATTTATTTCTTTAGGTAAGTCTACTCCTGCTTCAAAAGGTTTTATTTTTCTATCATTTAAATCCTTAGCTCTTTTAGCATCAATTTCCCAAATAACTACGCTATGTCCATTTTCAACCAAAAGAGCCGATAGAGTTGCTCCCCAAGACCCAGCGCCCAAAACAGTTATTTTCATTTATTTCCTCTTTAATATTTTAAATCTATTTTCAGTACCGTTTTTCAATCTCATTATATTGGCTTTATGCTTATAAATAATAAGCATTGCAGCCGCAAAAGAGAAAATTATAAACTCTAATCCGTAATCCGCAAAATAAGCAACTAAAGGAAGCGTAACTGCGGCTACAATTGACCCCAAAGCCACATATCCTGAAAGTAAAAAGATTACTCCGAAAACCGTAAAAGCCGCAAAACAAGGTAAAGGCATTAAAGCCAAAAATACACCAAGCCCCGTAGCCACACCTTTTCCGCCTTTAAAATTTAAAAATATGGTAAACATATGTCCGACAATAGCCGCTGCGGCTACTACAACAGAATAAGAAAAAGAATTGTCTATAAAATTGCAAAAAAACACAGGAATAAGGCCTTTAAGAGTGTCCAAAGCAAAGACTACAATTCCTGCGCCTGTTCCAATTGACCTAAAGACATTTGTAGTCCCAGTATTACCTGAGCCGATTTTTCGGATATCAACTTTTTTTACTGCTTTTGCAACAATGTATGCAAAAGGAATTGATCCGCATAAGTAAGCAAAAATCAAATACAAAAATTTTGGCAACATTTTTATTGTTCCATTTTTTTTCTGTAATATTTTCTAAATTTCAAAACTATCGGCGTACCGCGAAATCCAAATTTATCTCTTAAACAATTTTCAAGAAATCGCTCGTAGGAAAAATGTACAAGATCCATATCGTTAACTGAAAAAATAAACATAGGCGGTTTTACTGCAACCTGAGAATATTCTTTTAGTTTCAAAGTTTTTCCTTTGCTTGTATAAGGTTTTCTTGCTAAAGCGTCGCGTACAACTTCGTTAAGCTCGTCTTGGGTTAATTGTTTTGTGTATTGCTTAAAAACAATTTCGGCTTCTTGGAAAATTCTTTCTAATCTTTGACCTGTTTTAGCAGATATAAAAATTATGTCTGCCCAGTTCATAAACTTTATTCTTTCTCTAAGCTGCTCTTTAAAGTATTTGGCGGCTTTTTCTTTTTCTTCAATCAAATCCCATTTGTTTACGGCTACAATAACAGGTTTATTCTTTCCCATTAAAAGTCTTGCTATTTTAACTTCCGTTTCGCCAATGCCTTGAGACGCATCAGCAACTAAAACAGCAACATCTGCATATTCAATTGCATAGTTTGTGCTTAAAGTTGAGAGGTACTCCATATCGTCTTTTGTTTTACTCCCCCTATGCAACCCTGCAGTATCTATAATTATATATCCTCTATTGCTTATGCAAACATGAGCCGTAAGAGAATCTCTAGTTGTTCCTGGAATGTCGTGAACTATACTTCTTTCTTCTTTTGTAACGGAATTTATAAATGAAGATTTGCCAACATTAGGTTTTCCGACGAGAATAATCTTTAAGAGTTCTTGAGTTTTTTTTGCTTTTCTATCGTACTTTATATTGTCACAAATTTTATCAAGCAAATCGTGTATACTTCTACCGTGATTAGCCGACACAAAAACTATATCATCAAACCCAAGTTCGTAAAATTCATACCCTTTAATTTCCTCTGCTTGTGTGTCTATTTTATTTACTACAAGAATTGTTTTCTTTTTGCTTAGCCTTATTTGCTGGGCAATTTGCAAATCTGCTGGATGTATGCCCATTTTTCCATCAACTACAAATAAAACTATGTCAGACTGTTCAATTGCTATATCCAGTTGACGCGACATATTTACAGAAAAAACAAAAACATCTTTGCTCCAACCTGCAGTATCTGTAACAATAAATTTTTTATCTTTCCACGAAACTTCATAATCGTTTCTATCTCTTGTTGTTCCTGGCATCTTGTGGATAATAGCTTTTTTCCTACCTATGAACCTGTTAAAAAGAGTGGACTTACCTACATTTGGTCTACCTGCTATAACAACCTTTGTTAACATCAAAAACCCTCATAAATTTTTATCTTGCGTACGCCGATATTTTAACACATTGACAATAAAAAAACCAGTTATCAACACTGATTTTATAAGTCACATATAAAAGTTGTGCTGAAGCTGTCGTTAGGAATGATAAAAAGAAATTACAAGGTCTAAAATAGAAAGGTTTTACCCTATTTAAGAAGGGAGAACTAGAAAACGAGACTAGAATACCAAAATCCAAAATTATTTCAAGAAGTTCCGCAA
>JAITAQ010000056.1 GCA_031283985.1 Endomicrobium sp.
GCTCTTAAGCTTTTTGATTTAGAAATAGAAGATTTATGTTTTGCTGCGGCAAAAATAAGAAAAAAATATAAGGGCAATAAAGTAAAAGTTTGTTCTATTATAAATGCCAAATCAGGGCAGTGCAGCGAAGACTGCAAGTTTTGCACTCAGTCGTCTTTTAACAAAAGTGACATAAAAGTTTATCCTCTTCTTGATACAAAAAGAATAAAAGAAGTTTCCGAAAAAGCTTTAGAAAATGTCGGCTGTTTTGGTATTGTTTCAAGCGGAAACGCTTTAAACGACAATGAAATAGACAAACTATGCAAAATGTTTAAACAACATAAAAAATCGTCACATCTTGGCGTGTCAATAGGAAGAATATCTGATGAAAGCTTTTTTAAACTTAAAGAAGCCGGCATAAAAAAAATGCATCATAATCTTGAAACTTCTGCAAATTTTTACCCAAATATTTGTTCTACGCACAGTTATCAAGAGAGAATAGATACATTAAAAAAAGCAAAAAAATTTGGATTTCAGATTTGTTCGGGAGGACTCTTCGGCATAGGTGAAAGCCTAAAAGACAGAGTAGATTTGGCGTTTACTTTAAAAGAAATGGCCTCAGATAGTGTCCCTATGAACTTTTTTATGCCAATAAAAGGCACTGCATTTGAGCATTTGCCGACAATAAAACCTATTGAAATTCTAAAAACTATAGCTGTTTTTAGAATAATATTGCAAACGCCAGACATTATGGTTTGTGGAGGAAGAGAAATCAACTTACGAGATTTACAGTCATGGATATTTCAAGCGGGAGCAAGCGGCATGATGACAGGCGGTTATCTTACTACATCAGGCAGAGATATTATTACAGATAAACAAATGGTTAAAGATTTAGGCTTGGAACTTGAATCCGAATAGTTTATATGATTTAAATTTCAATTATTAAACAGTTAAAACTTAAAGTGTTATCTATATATAATATATATATAATAAGATAATACTTTTTTAAAATAGTAGATTTTAGTTTTTATTATATTATAAACTATACTTAGAATTTGAAGTTATTTAAGGCTTTTTAATGTTTTTTTACGCTGACTTACATATACACTCAAAATATTCCCGAGCAACAAGCAAGAGCTGTAACTTAGAAGAATTTGCCGTATGGTCGCAAAAAAAAGGGTTAAGCGTCATATCAACAGGCGATTTTACTCATCCTACATGGTTTAATGAAATAAAAGAAAAGCTTGTTCCTGCAGAATCTGGAGTTTTTAAACTAAAAGATGATATTGAGCAACGCATCTTTAAAAATAACTACCATTTAAGATTCCTGCTGTCAGTTGAAATATCAACCATATATAAGAAAGGCGAAAGAACAAGAAAAGTTCATCATATTATATTCGTTCCTGATTTTAAAAGCGCTGAAAACCTAAGACAAAAACTTTCTGTTGTCGGAAACATAGTTTCTGATGGTCGTCCTATACTAGGATTAGATTCAAGAAATCTCCTTGAAATGACTTTAGAGGCAGGAGAAGGTTCATATATAGTTCCAGCACATATCTGGACGCCGTGGTTCTCAGTATTAGGTTCAAGATCAGGTTTTGATTCTATAAATGATTGCTACACAGATCTTGCAGACTATATTTTTGCAGTAGAAACTGGACTGTCCTCTGACCCTGAAATGAACTGGCGAGTTTCTCATCTTGACAAATACAGACTAATATCTAATTCTGACGCGCATTCCCCATCTAAACTTGCCCGAGAAGCTACAGTTTTTGATACAGACTCTGACTATTTTTCTATCAGAAAAGCTCTAAAAAGTGGTGAAGGATATGTTGGTACAGTAGAGTTTTTCCCAGAGGAAGGTAAATACCATGAAGATGGACACAGAAAATGTAATATTTGTTTAACTCCAGAAGAAACAATAAAACTTAAAGGGATATGTCCAGTCTGCAACAAATCTTTGACAATAGGAGTTATGCATAGGGCTAATGAGTTAGCAGATCGCAAAGGTAAAGACTTTACAGTTCCCAAAACAGCAGGGAAAGTATTTAGTCTTGTGCCTTTGCAGGAAATTCTATCTGAGATTATGCAAGTTGGATGTTCCAGTAAATCGGTAAGCAGTGCGTATGAAAAGTTAATACAAGAACTAGGTCCCGAGTTGGATATTTTAAGAAATATCCCTATAGATGAAATATCAAAAAAAGCCCACTCCTCTCTACTTGGAGAAGCAATTTCGCGATTAAGAGGAGGTAAGGTTATAAAACATGCAGGTTTTGACGGCGAGTACGGCGTTATAAAATTTTTTGAGCAAGGTGAACTAGAGCGACATAATTTTACAAACATAATGTTTGATATGGAAATACCTGCGAGAAAAGAGGATAAATCTCTAAGCTTACCTAAAGAAGAAAAATCAGAATTGAATTATCTAGGTCACAACTATGATGATACGACTACGCCTAGTGTGGAAAACAAGAAAACACTTTCAAGTCTTGACGAATACCAATTAAGTGCAATTAAAAATACTCACAATCAACTTCTAATAATTGCAGGTCCTGGATCAGGCAAGACTACAGTACTGACAAAACGTATAGCTTATATGGTTTTAGAAAACAATATTCCTCTTGAAAACTGCCTTGCCATAACCTTCACACGCAGAGCAGCTCATGAAATGCTCAACAGACTTAATCTATTATTGCCGAAAAATTATGGAAATATCAACATTCATACTTTCCATTCTTTATGTTTTTCCATTTTAAAAGAAAATTCTGCTAAAGCAGGACTAAGTCCTAATTTCAAAGTAGCAAGCAAGCATGAGATGAATTTATATGCCGACCAACCTCAATCAGATGATATTCTGGCTTTTGACGATTTGATAATCTTTACAGTAAAACTTCTTAATGATAATTTAGATATTGTCAAGTTATATCGGGATAGATTTAAATATACTTCAGTTGATGAATATCAAGATATTGACACAAGGCAGTATGAGTTAATCAGATTATTAGTTCCCTCAGATGGCAATTTATGTGTAATAGGAGATCCTAATCAGTCAATTTACGGATTTAGAGGTGGAGATTCAAAATTTTTTGATAGTTTCTCTATAGACTACCCTTTATCTCAGATAATTAGCTTAAAGAGTAACTATCGTTCTACAGCCACTATAGTCAATGCTTCAAATCAAATTATTAACTCATACAATATAACGGCAAAACATGATAAGCCTCATGAAAAAATTACTATACATATAGCGCCTACTGACAAATCAGAGGCAGAATTTGTGGTTAGCACCATTGAAAATTTGATTGGCGGTCATAGCTTTTTTTCTATTGACACTAACAGGTCTTGTGGAGAGGAAACTAATTTTTCGTTTTCGGATTTTGCTATTTTATACCGCACATCATCACAGCTGGAACCTCTAGTTGAGTCATTGCAAAAATCAGGTATGCCTTTTGTAAAGTTATCTAATGATTTGCTGTGTAACAAAAAACCAATTGTAAAACTGTTAAGCCAATTAACAAATAATGAGCAGGTCATATCGCAGTTTGATAAACTTAATAAGGAATTTAATGAAAAAATTGATGGACATATCATACAATATCTTGTCAGACTAGCACAAACTTATAAAATGAAAAATGAATTTATTCATGAAATCTCTCTTTTATCTGAAATAGATACACTTGATAAAAAAGGCGATAGAATTTCGTTATTGACATTGCATTCTTCAAAAGGATTAGAATTTAAATGTGTTTTTATAGTCGGTCTGGAAGACGGTATCATTCCTTTTTACCGAGCTCAAAAATCTTGTGAAGTTGAAGAAGAAAGACGTTTATTATATGTTGGTATAACAAGAGCCGAACAAAGGTTATTCCTAACTCGGTCTATCAGAAGAAAATGGTTTGGAACTTATAAAAACTTAAAGCCATCGCCATTCTTAGAGAAAATTGAAAGCGAATTGTTAAAATTTAGTAAACTTAAAACGATATTTCAAGAAAAGGAAGGATACTGTCAGCTTGATTTATTTTAAAGTTAAATAAAAAGCATACGCAAGCGTACAATGGAAACCACTATATGCTTTTGCTTTTCTATATGATACTATTCCCCTTTTAGTTCTTTAAGTTTAAGTTAAGTGTCTGCTGACAACTTCATTCATCTGTAATGACTAATAGACCAAGTCTCTATTTTTGAATCTCTTTGAGGACACATATTTTTTCAACTTTTTACCTTTTGTCTTATCTATAAGAGTTTTCTGTCAAAATTCTTGGAAATGTTCTTTAATTCTTCTCCTTTGTAACTACAAAAATTCTTTTATTAAACGATGTTTCTTCTTTAATAACTTACAATCATGCCAAAAGCTTCCATTAAGAGAAAAACTACCTTTCAATATTCCCTAAATATCTAGGGGATATAGAGAAAATCTCTCACACACTTTGTAATCTAAATATAACGAAGCTCATGGTTTAAAGATCTCTTCGGATGTGACTTTAAATTTAAAGATTGTTGAAAAATCGTACGTGTAAGTTATCTCTGGTGATAAAGGTGTAAAGATGATTTCTGAGAAAATTTTGGAGATCATGCTCAACTTTTTATAATCTTTTTGCTCACTAACACCTATCCTTGCCAATGAACGCCAATATATTTCATTATAAACATTCATAGCTAATTAAAGTTGTAGAATTTTCTTTAAATGAAGGATATCTATATCGGCATTGATTGTCCGCACATATAAAATTCGCTTTAGCAATATCTGGTGCGTTTTCACATAGAATGTCTTTTTTAAATGTCTATTTCGTTAACTCTTATATGATACAATCTCACTATATTTCTCATCATCTAATCTCCAAAGGAATGTAGTCCGATATATTAACTTTGCTAAATATTTTTAAAATTTGTTCCTGAGAATATTATTTAGGTTACTCTTTTTTATCTATCCGATAAATTAAAAGGGTAAAGTGCAACTGCTTATTATTAAACAATATCGTACATGCCCGTCAAAAGCTAGACAGTATAACAAATTGGATTTTTTAGATTTACTTTTTTGTGTTGACAGCATTTCTTACGATTCCTTTTGTAAAAAAATCTACAAGAACTTCACCTATTTCTTTGGCAATTCTAATTTGAGCTTCATCGGTGGACGCTGCAAGATGAGGCGTTACAACCACTTTATCAGTATCTATAAGAGTCCAGTCTTCAGGAGGTTCTTTGGCGAATACATCTATAGCAGCACCCGCTACTTTACCAGACTTAATTGCATCCGACAAATCTTTTTCGTTAACTATTGGACCTCTAGCGCAATTGATAATTCTAACGCCATCTTTCATTTTTTTTATGGCGTCAGTATTTATCATGCCTCGCGTAGAATCGTTAAGCGGCGAGTGAATTGAAATATAGTCGGCTTGAGCAAAAACTTCATCTATAATTTTTAATTCTATGTTATTTTTTTTTGCTGCTTCTTGATTTGCAAATGGATCATAGGCTATAATTTTCATACCGAAGGCATTAAGTCTTTTAGCAATTTCAGAACCTATTCTTCCAAGACCTATCAAACCTAAGGTTTTACCGAAAAGTTCGGTTCCTACAAAATTTTTGCGATCCCATTTTCTATTTTTTAAAGATTTGTAGCTTTCAGGAATATGTCTGGCAAGAGAAAGCATAAGACCTATCGTATGCTCAGCTGCAGATATGGTGTTTCCTCCCGGGACATTAGCAACTATTATACCTTTTTTTGTAGCAGATTCTTTATCAACATTATCAAGTCCTGTGCCTGCTCTGCCGATAAATTTCAGTTTCCCTGCAATGTCTATAATATCTGAGGTAACTTTTACTTCTGAACGGATAAGAAGTCCATTGTAGTCTTTTATAAGTTCTTTCAATTCTTCTTGCGAAGGTTTGTTATGTATATCTACTTTGAATTCTTTACTTGAAAACAATGTGTCAAGCCCTTCAGTATTATCGTAGGTCATTAAAATCTTGTACATTTTGCCTGCCCCTTTTTTGCAGTTTCAAATATTACGCTTTTAACAGCTCCTCTTCAGCAGCAGCTACAGCCTTGCCTTTTTTAATATTTATACCAAGTTCAGTAAAAACCATTTCAAGACATGCAAAACCTACAAGCAAATCTGATTTTCCTATGTACCCCATGTGTGCAAATCTTATAATTTTGCCTTTTAAATCACCCTGTCCCCCTGCTATTGACACACCATATTTTTCTCTTAAAGTCTTAACTATCTTATCGCCAATTTCAGCAGGAACGCAAGCACTTGTGACAACATCGCACGGAACTTCTCCAAAAAGCTTAAGACCTAAAGCTTTCATACCAGCTCTTGCCGATTTTGCGAAAACTTTGCAATCATTCCACATATTTTCCAAACCTCTCTCCTTAATAAGCCTTAGAGACTCTTGAAGAGCAACAATAAGAGTTACTGGAGGAGTAAAAGGCGTTTCGTTGCTTTCATATGATTTTTTATATTTATTAATATCAAAATAAAATTTTGGAATTTTTGAAGACTCTGTCAGCTTCCAAGCTTTATCGCTTAATGTTATAAACCCAAGTCCCGGAGCAAGCATAAATCCCTTTTGAGAACCTGATACCACTACATCTACTTTCCAATCATCGGTTTTAAATTCCTGTCCTGCAAGACCGGAAACAGTGTCAACAACTAAAACCGCATTAGTTTTTGAAACTATCTCACCTATAGCTTTAATATCATTTACAACCCCTGTGGAAGTTTCTGTAAATGTGGTATATACAGCTTTAATATTTGGATTTGCTTTTAAAGCTTTTTTTATCTCTACAGGCTTAACTACTTTCCCCCATTCTACCGAAGCAGATATAACTTTTGCACCATATCCTTCTGCTATTTTTATCCATCTATCTCCAAAGTTTCCACAGCTTGCTACTATAACTTCATCACCAAAACTTAAAAGATTTGTTACAGCAATTTCCATTGCACCCGTACCTGAAGAAGCAACAGTATAAACTTCATTTTCTGTTTGAAAAACATACTTTAACCCTTCAGCAACATCCTTGTAAATTGATGCAAACTCACTTGTTCTGTGATGGAGTATAGGCAACGCTTCTTTTAAGGCAACTTCCGGAGGAATCGGTGTAGGACCCGGAGTTAAAAGATAATGTTTTTTCATTTTTTGCCTGCTCCTTTTTTTGTTTTTTTAAACTCTTCTCTTTATTTTTATTTTCAGGAAATTTTTCTATGGCTAAAGATATAACTTCGTCCATATGAGAAACAGGAATCATCTTAATTTTATTTCTAACTCCCTCAGGAATATCAACTAAATCTTTTTTATTGTTGTCCGGAAACAACACTGTTCTTATGCCTTCGCGGCAAGCAGCAAGAACTTTTTCTTTAAGTCCGCCAATGCCAAGGACTCTTCCTCTAAGCGTTACTTCTCCAGTCATTGCTATTTGCTTCTTTACAGGCTTCCCCATACATACAGATGCTAGAGCTGTAGCTAACGCAATTCCAGCACTTGGACCATCTTTTGGAACAGCGCCTTCTGGAATGTGCACATGGAAATCTGTATTTGAAAATATCTTTTCGTCTATACCAAGTTTTAAAGAGGATGCTCTGACATAAGATAAAGCTGCTTGCGCGGATTCTTTCATAACGTCGCCAAGTTTGCCCGTCAAAACCAAAGACCCCTTGCCTTTCATTTTGTTTACTTCTATAGTAAGCGTTTCACCTCCAACCTCAGTCCACGCAAGACCAGTAACACCACCTATATCATTTTCTGCGATTTTTTCCTTTTCATAATGAGCAATACCCAAATATTTATTTAAATTTTCGGACGTAATAGTTATAGACTTTAAATTTTTATCAAACTCTAGTTCTTTAACAACTTTTCTGCAAAGATTTGCAATTTCCCTTGTTAAATTGCGGACACCTGCTTCATGCGTATAATTTTTTATAACTGATTCAAGAGCATTTTCTGCCAAGATAAGTTCTTCAGAGGTTAATCCATGGTCTTTTAATTGTCTGGGTATTATAAAATCTTTAGCTATATGGAGTTTTTCTTCATCTGTATATCCGGAAAATCTTATAAGCTCCAGTCTGTCTAACAATGTGTTAGGAATACTATTTAGAGAATTTGCAGTGGTTATAAACATAACATTTGACAAATCAAAATCAACATCAATATAATGATCACCAAAAGCATAATTCTGCTCTGGATCCAACACTTCAAGCAAAGCAGCAGAAGGATCGCCTCGCCAGTCGGAACCCATTTTGTCTATTTCATCAAGAATAAATACAGGATTGTTTGACCCTGCTTTTTTCATTGATTGTATAATCTTCCCTGGCATAGAACCTATGTAAGTACGCCTATGTCCCCTTATTTCAGCTTCGTCTCTAACTCCTCCCATAGAAATTCTTACAAAGTTTCTGCCCAAGCTTCTTGCAACAGACTTTGCTATTGATGTTTTGCCTACACCTGGAGGTCCAATAAAACAAAGTACATGTCCTTTAATTTTTTTCACTCTAGATAAAACGGCGAGATATTCTAAAACTCTATCTTTAACTTTTTCAAGTCCGTAATGATCTTGATCCAAAACTTCTTTTGCTCTTTTTAAATCTAAATTATCGGATGTATAGGTTTCCCAAGGTAAGTCCAAAATCCATTCAATGTATGTCCTTATAACGGTTGCTTCCGGGGACATAGGCATCATCTTTTCAAGCCTTGCCATTTCTTTTTCTGCAGCATCTTTAGCTGCTTTAGGCATCTTTGCCTTGTTTAACTTCTCTTTAAGCTCATCACCATCTTTTTGAACGTCATCTTTTTGTTTAAGTTCTTTCTGAATAGCTTTTATCTGCTCAGTTAGATAATATTCTTTCTGAGTCTTTTCTATCTGATTTCTGACCCTGTTTTGAATGCGCCTTTCAATATTTAATATTTCTATTTCAGAATTTAATATCTGAATTATTTTTTCTAAACGCTCTATAGGATTTATAAGCTCTAAAACTATCTGTTTATCACTGTTTTTAATAATCAAATGTGACGCTATAGTATCTGCAAGCCTTGCAGGATCAGAAATATTGTTTACAGAAACTGAAATTTCTATAGGCATTCTGGGATTTAATTTCACATATTGCTCAAAAAGGGAAATTGCACGCCTCATGATTGCTTCAGACTCAGACGTTTTCTCAACTTTTTCATCAAAAGTCTTTATACCTACTTCAATATATCCTTTGTCGCTTAATTTAAAATCCGTCCATTGCACTCTGCATATTCCCTCTACAAGGGCTTTCAACGTTCCGTCCGGTATTTTTAATATCTGAAGAACTTCGCACACAGCTCCAATGGCATATATATCATCAGGAGATGGATCTTCAACTTGAACATTTTTTTGCATTACAATAAAAATTAGTCTATTTGTGGACATGGACTCTTCCAATGCCCTGACAGACCTTTCCCTACCCACGGCAAGCGGCAAAACCATCGCAGGATACAAAATAATATCTCTAACGGGAAGAAGAGGAAGTGTGTCTGGAATTTTTTGACTTTCGTTAAATCTATCTAATTCGCTGCTCATGCAGTCTCCTTTGTGTCTTTATACACAAATTCCGGACTTTTATTCTTTGCAACAGCATCAGCCGTTACTATACACTTTATAATTGAGGAATCTCCTGGAATATCATACATAGCGTTAAGCAAAATTCCTTCTATTACGGATCTTAAGCCTCTTGCTCCTGAACCTTTTTTTATAGCCTCTTGAGCTATTTTCTCAAAAGCTTCTCTTTCAAATTCTAATTCAACACTTTCAAACTGAAACATCTTTTTATATTGCTTTATCAAAGCATTTTTAGGCTCCGTTAAAATATGAACTAAGTCGGATACGGTCAAATGCTTTAGAGTTGAAACGACAGGAAGTCTACCTATAAATTCAGGTATAAGTCCAAATTTTATTAAATCTTGGCTTTTAACTTTTGAAAGGAGAGAGTCAGTATTCTTAACTACATCTTCAGTGTCAGTCGAATCTTTTACAAAACCTAAAGTTTTCTTTGAAAACCCTGTTTCTATTATCTTTTCAAGTCCGTCAAAAGCTCCGCCACATATGAAGAGAATATTAGTAGTGTCTATCTTTATATAATCCTGCTGTGGATGTTTTCTTCCACCTTGAGGCGGAACATTTGCAATGGTTCCTTCCAATATTTTTAAAAGCGCCTGTTGCACGCCCTCGCCAGAAACGTCTCTCGTTATAGACGGAGTATCGCTCTTTCTAGAAATTTTATCTATTTCGTCTATGTAAACAATGCCTCTTTCAGCACGCTTAACGTCCATTTCAGCATTCTGAATGAGCCTTAATAATATATTTTCAACATCTTCGCCAACATAGCCTGCTTCCGTTAAACTCGTAGCATCGGCAATAGCAAAAGGAACATTGAGGATCTTTGCTAAAGTCTGAGCTAAAAGAGTTTTGCCTGTTCCAGTACTACCGATAAGTAAGACATTAGATTTTTGGAGTTCAACATCCTTTTTTTCCTTATTTACAGAAATCTCCAATCTTTTATAGTGATTGTACACCGCAACAGACAAAGTCTTTTTTGCATGCTCTTGACCTATAACGTACGAATCAAGAATCTTTTTTATTTCATCGGGCTTTAAAAGTTTGAATTCTGAAGGCTTAGATTCTTTTTTATTAAAGTCGCTAAACAATTCTACGGCACCCTTAACGCAATCCTCACAAAGATAAACTCCATTCCCGCCAACAAGTCTGTGCGGATGAGCTTTCCCGCAGAACATGCATTGCTTAATATTTGTGAAATTATTTTCCATTCTATCCCTTCTTATTATACACGATTATTTTAAGCTTACTATTACTTCATCTATAAGTCTGTAATCTTTTGCTTCTTGAGCCGACATATAGTAGTTTCTGTCGGTGTCTTTTAAAATCTGTTCCATAGATCTTCCCGTGTGTTTTGAAAGTATTTCAGAAAGTTTTTGTTTAGTTGAGATTAGCTCTTTGGTTTCTATATCTATATCAGAAACAGTACCAGATAAACCGCTGCCGTAAATCAAAGGCTGGTGTATCATAATGCGCGAGTGAGTTAAAGCATAGCGCTTGCCTTTCGTACCAGCGGCAAGGAGAACGGCCCCAAAAGACATAGCCATGCCCATACATATTGTAGTTATTGGACTTTTTATAAACTGCATGGTGTCATAGACTGCAAGTCCTGCAGTAACCATGCCTCCAGGCGAATTTATGTATAAACTTATGCCTTTACCAGTATCTTCTGAATCCAAATATAAAAGTTGAGCTATTAAGACATTGGCTGAATCAGTAGTAATAGCACCATCTGATCCACCGACAAAAATAATTCTGTCCTTAAGTAATCTTGAGTACAAATCATATGTTACAGCCGCACCTTGACTCCATCTTTCTATAACTGTAGGTATTAGTGGCGACATTATTCCTCCAAGCAACTCAACAAACTTTTTTTAACAATATATCCACATAAATTAGTCTTTTTTCACAATCATGTTTTTTTCTTCCACATCAACCTTCGCATTCTTAAGGAAAAATTCAAAAAGCTTCTCTTCTTTTAAAGACAACATTATGTTCTCTTTTTTCTCGTCGAAATATTTATCAATAGAAGCTTCTCTTCCTGGATTTGAAGACTTCATTTTATTTTTTTCAGCTTCAATATCTGCATCGGTTATAGTCAGATCTTCTTTTGCATATACTGAGTTCAAAATATAAAAAAGTCTTACATTTTTTTCAGCTTCTTCTCTAAACTTTGGCTCTCCAATTAATAGTTGTTGTTCAATTTCTTTATAAGCGACTTGATTTTGCATATAGCTCTTCATTTTTTCAACTAGAATCTTTTTCTGCTGTTCAACCAAAGACTGAGGGACGTCAAATTTATTTTTTTCAAGCAAGTAATTAATAATTTGTTTTTCAACATCCATATTTTGTCTGCGTATTTCTTCAGCTTCTATAGTTTCTTTAACTTTCTTCTTCAAATCTTCAAGATTTTCCATGCCAATATCTTTTGCAAAATCGTTGTTAAGTTCAGGAAGCTCTTTTTCTTTTATTTCATTAATTTTTATCTTAAACATTACAGTTTTGCCAGCTAATGTCTTATTGGGATAATCTAAAGGATATTCAATTTTAGTTTCTTTTTCTTCTGCGACTTTTGATCCTTTTAAAGCGCTTTTAAATCCTTTAAGAGTATTTTCAGAACCTAAGTCAAGCATATTTCCTTTAGCAGAAACTTCAGACAAAGCCTTACCGTTAGCATCAAATGCATCGTAATCTACAAAAATCAAACTTTCCTCTGAAGCAATGCCAGTTTTAGACAAAACAATCCTTGCATTTCTTTCTCTTAGGGCATCTAGGCTTTGCCATAAACTTTTATCCGTAACCTTAAAAATTTCTTTTTTGACGGGAATATTTTTATACTCCTTTACTTCAACTTTAGGATGAGACTCGGCACTAAAACGATATTTTAAATTTTGACCTATTTCATAATTTAATTCGTTAACTACTGGGAAATCAAAAGGAACAAAATACTCTTTATCAAGAGCATCCATGACAGTTCCTCTTATGATGGTCTCCACAGCTCTGTCTTTAGCTTCTTGGACAAATTTCTTTTTCACCACTTCCATAGGAACTTTCCCTTGTCTAAAACCGTCTATTTTAGCCTGCTTTTGTATTTGGCAAAATGCAGTCTCAATTTCTTTTGAAACAACGCTTTCAAGAACTTCTACTTCTATAGATATTGAACAAGGGTTTTTATTGATAACAGACGATTTAAAATCAATTGCTTTTGTTGACTTAACCATTTACTTTTTCCCTTTGCATCAAACCAACACTGATTCTCATAACAATATTCCAATTATATATTTGATTTTCAAAAACAAATTGCGGGCGGAGGGACTTGAACCCCCACACCTTACGGTATATGGTCCTAAGCCATACGCGTCTGCCAGTTCCGCCACGCCCGCTTTTGTGCGATTGATTACTAAAAAATAATGCGCTGCATAGGAATTGAACCTATAACCTAACGATTAAGAGTCGTTTGCTCTACCAATTGAGCTAGCAGCGCTCTAAGCATATCCTGACATGAAGAGATTCTAACAAACTAGAAATATAAAAATCAATTGCCAATAACAGTATTAATTGATGATTGATTGCCGATATTAAGTAAAGGTTTGAGTTTAAATATATGTGGGCGAAGAGGGACTTGAACCCTCACGGCTCTTGCGAACCTCAGGATTTTAAGTCCTGTGCGTCTGCCAGTTCCGCCATCCGCCCATTTCAAAAAGTTATTCAAATTATCAAATAACTAAAAAATATACTATATTTTATGTTTTCTTTCAACTTTTCCGACGAAAATTAAATAATCTTATTTCTTAAAATATGCTCTTTTAAAAAAAGAATTTAAAGATTTTTTATATGTTCAAGAAATTCGCCTTTTGAGTCTACATATGCAAGCTGATACATTAGGACACCCAATCCACAGCATTCTTTAAAACTCCAGATATTAAACAGTTATATTCAGGAGTGATAAAAATAACTCCGTCAGATGCTGAAACTTTTTTCTTAAACTTCGTAACGCTGAGAATAAAAAGGCAATAAAGATTGTCGTAAGAGTCAACCTCAAAATCTTTTGGAGCTAAAAGCTTAATTATCTCAGACAATTTTTATTAACGAAATTCTTTGAAAGCCATCCAATAATGACCGAGATTCTCACTTTACAAAATCCTTATAACAAAAACCGACATGTCAAACACACAGCTATGCATTAATTATCCTTATCTATAGTGCTGTTGTCTTCTATTTTCAAATTAGGTGTTCTTAACTTTGCTGCTTCATCTGCATAATTTATTTGCAAGTTTGAAATTGTAGAAGACAACATTTCTTCTTCTTTTTTAGTCAAATTCCCTTTTGTTTTATCTCTAAGCATAATAAGCATATCTATACTAACTTCTGCACCTTTCAAGTCATTTTCTATTTTACCACTGACAGGATTTTGCATTTTGCCAAGTTGGCACCAAGCTGAGGACGAAAACATGGTTAGAAGATTAAATAAATGAGGATTGATTTCCAAAAGTTCCTGTTTAGACATTCTTTCCTCCCAAATTAAAGAATTTAGACACAGTAACGCTTAGTCTTCTTACAACTTCATCCTTTCCCATAAGCTCCATCATATGGAACAAGCTGGGTCCTTGAGTTCTTCCCGAAACTGCAACTCTTATAGGATGGAAAACTTGTCCCGGTTTAATACCTTTTTCAACAGCCAAATCTCTAGCATATTTTTCTAAAGCGTCGGATGAAAAATCCTGTCGATTTTTAAATCTTTCCACACTTGTGGATAAAACAAATCTTGACATATCTTTAGATTTTTCAGACAATAAAACCTTCTTCACAGCGTCGCCATTATAAACAATGTCTTTTACAAAAAAAAAATCAACAAGCAAAGGAATATCTTTCAGCAGTTTTATTTTATCGTGCTCCAAAGCTATAGTTTTTTTGAGGAATTCCTTATCCCAACCTTCTATAATTTTTTCATTATTCGTATATTTCAGCCACTCTATAAACAGCTCGTATATTTGCTCTACAGTCTTTGAGCGTATTTTTTCGCCGTTAAGCCACAAAAGTTTTTCAGGATCAAATATTGAAGGGCTTGATCCGCACCTCTCGATTGAAAACTTTTGTATAAGTTCCTCTATACTAAATATCTGCTGACTGTCTTTAGTGGACCACCCGAGCAAAGCTAAATAATTTATTAACGCTTCCTGTAAATACCCCTCTTTCCTGTATTCCAAAACAGAGGTATGACCGTGTCTTTTTGAAAGTCTTGCTCCATCATTCCCCAAAATCATAGCCATATGCGCAAACTGAGGAGTTTTCCAGCTTAGAGCGTTATATATCTGTATTTGGCGCGGCGTGTTTGAAATATGATCATCACCCCTCAATACATGTGTAATCTCCATGAGATAATCATCTATTACGCAAGCGAAATTATAAGTAGGAATCCCGCTTGCTTTCATGATTATAAAATCGTCAAGTAAAAAATTGTCAAATTCAACTTTCCCTCTTATAAGATCATTCAAAACAGTTATATCTGATTCATGTATTTTAAACCTTATCACAGGTTTTCTTCCTTCTTTTTCCTTCTGCATCCTTTGTTCTATCGTTAAATTCCTACATCTGCCGTCGTACTTCGGAGGAAGTTTATTTGCCTGAGCTTTTTTTCTCATTTCGTCAACTTCTTCAGGAGTACAATAACACGAGTAAGCAAATCCTTTAGCCATAAGCTCATCTGAATATTTTTGATATATCCCAAGCTCTTTTCTTTTCATCTGATAATATGGAGCGGATTTTGGAAGCTCTTTGCCAGGACCTTCGTCCCAATTTAATTCCAACCATTTCATAGCATCCAGAATAACCTGCGTAGATGCTTTTGTGGAACGAATCTCATCAGTATCTTCAATTCTTAAAACAAACTTTCCACTTTTATTTTTGGCATACAGCCAATTAAACAAAGCTGTGCGAACTCCTCCAATATGTAAATCTCCAGTTGGAGATGGGGCAAATCTTACTCTTACTTCTTTCATTTTTCTCTCTATTTTTTCTTATATAATAAAAAATTACTGTTTTTGATGTTTTGCTAAAAATACCGATATATAATCTTTGAAAATAAGAGTTTTTGACTGCATTGTCCGAACAATAACTGAATAAATATAGCTATTGCTTTCGCAAAATTGTGTCCTACTAGCTAACAATGGGCTTATAACATTTATAAATACTATAAGCCATACGCATAAGCTTAAAAACACTCCACCAATTCTATCAAAAATATTAAGGTAGAAAAAATTGATTATTCTTAATGTAAAGACTCCAACCATGATAACAAATACAGCTGATATTGAGAATATCAAGTAAGCGTTCATTCCATCCTGATATGGATACTTGTCAGATGCAAAAATTGCAATAAATCCGGAAAGAACTGCAAAAAAAGTTCTTGTAAGTCCAGCAGACCAGCCAAGCCAAATAACTAAGATTATGCCGATTACAAAAAAAACATCTACAATCAATTAAAACACCCGCCTTTCTTTCTTATTTAACGCTAGCAATTACTATACCGCTAGCAAGCTTTGGATAAAAATAAGTTGATTTTTGCGGCATTGTCTCATTGCTTAAGCTGATAGCTTTTAGAGATTGCACAGGAGTTGGCGGTACTATAATTGCCATTCTTCCAGTTTTTCTAGCAAGCAAAATAGCTTCCTTATCGTCTTTTACATAAGAAAATTCTGATGCTTCAATATTAGGCATAAGAACATAATGTAAAGCGCTTACTGCCAAATTCCTATAAGCCTTGCTTTTTTTAGGCATGGCTTTTTTAAGAAAATCATCTTTTTTTATCG
>JAITAQ010000032.1 GCA_031283985.1 Endomicrobium sp.
CTTCTTATCATTTTTACTCTTAAATCTTATCTTTCTTCCTATCTGCTAAATTCAGGTTCCAAACAGGTGACATAGAGCGCAAATTTGACACTACCTTCGGCAATACTCTAAGGACATAATCAACATCTTCTTCAGTGTTGTAATGTCCAAAAGAAAAACGCACAGCGCCTTGAGCTGCGACAGAATCCACACACATTGACGATAATACATGAGAAGGTTGTGATGACCCTGAAGCGCAGGCAGAGCCTGTTGAAACTGCTATACCTTCCATATCAAGCATAAGAAGCAATGCTTCCCCTTCTATATAGTTAAAACTTATATTTAAAATATTTGAAACTGCTCTTGCTCCGCTTCCATTCACAGTTACTTCCGGGATAGCTTCCAAAATACCTTTTTTTAGTTTTTCCCTTAAATACAAAATATGTCTCTCATTATTTTCAATAGCGACATTAGATATTTCCAGCGCTTTCGCACAACCTACTATAAATGCCGTATTTTCTGTCCCGGGACGAAGTCCATTTTCGTGATGACCTCCAAACATTATTGGATATATTTTTACGCCTTTTTTGACATATAAAACTCCTATGCCTTTAGGTCCATTAAATTTATGCGCTGACATAGCAAGTATATCCACACCCAACTTTTTAACGTCAAGACGAAGTTTTCCCGCAGTTTGTACAGCGTCTGTATGAAAATATATTTTATTTTTTCTTGTCTTATTAATTTTCTTAAGCTCATTAGCAATAGCTTCTATAGGCTGAATAGCTCCAACTTCATTATTTGCATGCATTATGCTGACAACAACAGTATTGCCTTTTACTGCTTTTTTGAAATCTTCAACGAAAATAACACCATCTTTATCCACGTCAAGATATGTAACTTCATAACCAAGCTCTTCAAGATATCTGCATGAATACAAAACTGCATGATGTTCTATTCTCGTAGTAATAATATGTCCTTTTTCCCCATAAGTGTTTAACAGTCCGAATATTGCAATATTGTCAGACTCGGTACCACAGCCAGTAAAAAATATTTCTTCAGGACTTGCATTTAACAAGTCAGCCACTTTCGCTCTTGATTTGTCAATGGCAGTTTTTGCCCTTCTTCCAAAAAAATGAAAACTTGAAGGATTACCGTAAATATCTCCAAAATATGGCTGCATTTCCTTTATAACTTCATTGGCAACAGCAGTGGTAGCACTATTGTCCAAATATACTTTTCTCTTTTCCATATTAAATTCCTATTTACTTTCTATTCTTTACAATTTGTTTATTTTTTATATGTTCTGAAAAAGTCTTAGCAAAAAAATGGCTACCGTCACCAGCGGATACAAAATACAAAACACCGGAACCCGCAGGATATAATGCGGCTTTTATTGATTCTATCCCAGGATTGCTTATAGGGCATGGAGGCAAACCAAAATGCAAGTAGGTATTATACGGAGATTTAAACTTTATATCTTCTAAGGAAAGCTTCTCTTTTGTAATACCCATAGCATACAAAACAGTAGCACATGATTGCAACATCACCTTTCTCTTGAGCCTATTATAAAAAACTGCCGCTATAATACTTCTTTCTTCAGGTTTAACGGCTTCTTTTTCAATAATTGACGCCATAGTAATTATATCTTTGAAAGGAACATTTAACTCTTTTGCTCTCTCATACATAACAGGAGTAATCTTTTTGTTAAACTCATTATACATCATGTCAATCAATTCTTCTTCGCTTACGCCAAGACTTACGAAATAAGTCTCAGGCATAAGATAACCTTCCAGATTTCTATCACTTGCAATCCTAATAAATTTCTCTTTATCAATTTTTACTTTGTCGGCAATAATATCGGCTATCTGTTTTATATTATTTCCTTCAGGGATTGTAATTCTAATAAAATTTCTAGAATTATTTTTTAATTGTTTCAATATTCTGAAAATGCCATCTCTGCCAGATAACTCGTATATACCTGCCTTTAATTTATTTTGCGAATTCGTAAGTTTTACAAAAAACAAAAATAATTGTTTTGAAAGTATCAAATTTTGTTCTTCCAAGTGGGACGCTACTGTTGAAAAATTTTCTCCTTTTCTAACAACAAACAATGCTTTTTCTCCAGCTTTAGGCATAAAACCTAAACAAAAAAATACCATAGAAATTATAAAAAATACAGATATTGCAACGACTATTTTTTTAGCCACAGTTTTTTAAACTCCCAATTAATAATGTCTTTTTCTTCATTATCAAAATATTCTTTTATTCTTTCAATATTTTTTGTTTTAAAGCCTTTAAGTAAAAAATTTCAACTGTATCATGCTTAGCTCCACTGTGCGAGCTTGGTCTATTAGAATTTTTAATGCATATCCAAATATGTTTGCAAAATGAGTGCGGCAGCTATCTTATCTTTAAGACCTTTGCGTTTTTCTCTGGAAATGTCAGCTTCTTCTATAAGCATTCTCTCAGCTTGAGCTGTTGTGAGCCTTTCATCAATAGTAGTCACCTCAACATCAGAAGAAAGAATTTTAATTTCGTCAACTGCTTTGCGAACAGTTTCAGACATTTCGCCTTCCGTACCGTTCATATTTATAGGAAGACCAAACACAATAACAGAAACATTGTTAGCTTTGGCTATTTTTAGAATTTTTGCGGCGTTTTTTTTTATAGAAATACTTTCTATAGTGTCAAAAGGGCTTGCAGTAATTCTTAACAAATCTGTCATGGCAAGACCTATTCTTTTAAACCCATAGTCAACCCCCATCGCTCTGCTCATTCTAATTCCTTTATTTTTTTAGTTCTTCTTTTACTGTATTTTCAACGCTGTCAGGAGTAAAATGCTCAAACGTCTCTCCATTTATTTTTACTGTAGATCCTTTTGAACATTGCTCTAAACATATATATCAAAGCCTGCACATTTACAGCTAAATCTGAATAAACGGGCGACATCCGTTTCCACCAACGCAACCTCCTCTGTGACATGCTATAACTTTAACAAAATAATAGCTTTTTTTGCCAGTTCTAATTAACGCTACCCAAAATGCCAAATATTATACATCCTCCCATTTTAAAACCTAAAGGCATATCAAATGCCGAAGCTTCAAGATCTGCACAAAACGCAAACCAGCTTCTTCAATCACCAAAACAAGCTCTTGAGTAATGAGAACATAATCAATATCTACAACACCGTCTTTGTCAAGTTCCGTATCCTTCTTGCTTTGTACTTTTTGCAGTACATGGCATTACGGAGACACCCATGCTGACACAATCTCCACAAAGAACGCATTTTCCATTATCTTTTAGAAGTAGAACCATACCGACATTATTCCATTTACTGCAACTAGTAGAAAGCTGGAAGTTTTATATTCTATAACTTCCAGCAAATTCAACCTTTTTGCTGTTTATGGGCAAGTGTTTTCCCATTTGCTTAACCCCTCACCACAGCGCCGAACTTGCATGGAGCCATACAAACTCTGCATTTAACGCGTTTTGAGCCGTTAATTATATGTTTTCCCCTTCTCGTCTCTAATTGCTTTAACTACATTCCCTACATAAAATGCATTTGCCGCAAGATTCATTTTGGGGAAACTGCATAAAAACGATATCATTTCCCCGATCTTTAGAGTGGCTAATGTATAAGTTGTTATGCAGTAAAAGAGATTTACAGAGCTTCTTTATTAAGTTTTTATCTTTTGAATATTTCCACTATTTTTTTTGAATTTGAAATTGCTTGCACCAATATGGGATTTGCGGTATATTGCAGATAAGTTATCTCTTATGTCAATGTATTTCGCTTAGTTTTGCAGATTTATAAGGATCTTTAAAGACAATTTTATTAGACGAGGAACTACTATTTTTGTTGTCTTTGGCAAAAACAAAAAAAATTACCACAAAAAAAAACAATTGTTAAAAATAACAAGATAAAATTTTTATCCATTTTCATTTTGTTTTTTGTTTTGATAAAAGATACCTAAGTATTATGGGAGTTATAAAAGTAGTAAGCATTATAACGGCTACTAAAGCGCTGTATTCGTTTGATCCAAAAACATTATTTTTAAAACCTATCCCAGCAAATATCAACCCTACTTCTCCACGTGGAACCATAGATACACCTATCAAAAATTTATTTATGCCTTTTTTTAGAACTACAAAACCTGCAACGGCTTTACCTATGAAAGCAACCACAAGAAGCACTGCAATCAAGATTAATATTTCTCTATTAGCAGCTACAAAAAGATTAAATGTACTTATATCAACATTAGTTCCCATCAAAACAAAAAATACTGGAACAAAAAAGGCATATATAGGTTTTATATCTCTTCTAATCTCTTCGGAGTGATTAGTTGTTGAAAGCACAAGTCCAGCTACGAAAGACCCGACTATTGAAGCAAGTCCAACTTTTGTTGCAAATGCCGAAACAACAAAACAAAAAACGATTCCCATAACAAATATTACATGCTCTTGTTTCATTTTTGAAACAAATCTAAATAATGTTGGAACTATAAGAATTCCTGCAGCTACAGACAACACTAAAAACAATACGGCAGTTCCGCTCATTGAGGCTACTGTTCCAAAAGTAACTGTTCCATCTTGAACAAGTTTTAACACTATAGCCAAAATTGCAAGACCTATAACATCGTCAATAACTGCGGCTCCAAGAACAATCTTAGCTTCTTCAGTCTGAAGCTTTTTAAAATCCATAAATAGTCTAGCCGTAATACCGACCGACGTAGCCGTAAAAACAGCACCGGCAAAAATTGACTGAGTGATGGAAAATCCAAAATGCAAAAAGACTAAATATCCAAGGAAGTAAGGAATAACTACTCCAATAAAAGCTACCGATATAGCCCAGCCACCAGCTTTTAAAAATTCTTTTAGGTCTGTTGAAAGACCAACTTCAAAAAGGAGAATAACAGCACCCAATTCGGATATGCTTGTCAAAACAGGTGCTTCATGAACAAGTCCCAATATACTAGGTCCTATAAGAACTCCTGCTAAAAGCTCGCCTATTATTGCGCTTTGCCCCAGTTTTAAGGCTATTTCTCCAAAAATTCTAGCAAAGAAAAGGATACTCGCTAAAGCTATCAAAAATTCAAAAACATTATGCATCAATTAACCACCTCTATATATCACAGCTTTACTTTTTCCAAGATTTTCCGCAACTAGAAGTTTCGCGGCAACCTTCCCGCTCGCAGTTAGGTCCAACATCTTTAAAAAGCAAAGGCGCTTCTTCCCTTGCAATGTCCAACATACACCGCGCCATCTCTGTCATTTCCCATTGAGATCTGTTACAGCATCTTAATGAGAAAAAATGTCTCAACTCTCTGGCATTCATTGTTATAATTATCTGCGTAGTCGCAGCATTTGGAAGAATATACCTTGCGTCTTCAGCAGGAATACCGGCATCTAAAAATTCTTTATATAAGCTTTTAGTACTTTCTAAAAAATTATTATATTTTTCCAACAGTTTCTCATCTTTTTTTATGGTATTTGGAACCACAAAATCAATACCAGACTTAAACTTTACATACCTTTGACTTTGAACCGAAAAAGAAGCTATTCTGTGTCTTGTAAGCTGAGCAAGCAAAGCACGCGACACACCTTCAACCCCAAATGTGAAAGATGCATGTTCAAGCACAGAATGATGTTCTGAAGAAATAACTTTGCTTAATAAATCTTTAACCTTATCGGTCGCAAAATTTTCATCAATATCATCAATTTTTGTAGCGCTACGACACAGTCTGGCAGCTACTGCGCAAATTTTTTCAGCATCTTTGGTTGACTTTAAAAGTTTTACATTCATATTAATATTAAAACCATTTCACGCATTTTCTTACTTCAATAGTTTCCTCTCTCTTTCTTCCAAGAGAAATCAAATCAATCGGCACACCTACAAGCTGTTCCAAACGTTTAACATACTTTTGAG
>JAITAQ010000067.1 GCA_031283985.1 Endomicrobium sp.
AGGGATTTTCTGGTGCCTTCAAGGTTGCATCATGGCAGTTTTTTTGCATTGCCGCAATCTCCCCAGCTTTTTAAACAGATTTTAATGGTTTCAGGTTTTGATAAATATTATCAGATAGCGAGATGTTTTAGAGATGAAGACTTGCGTGCTGATAGACAGCTTGAATTTACCCAAATAGACCTTGAAATGTCTTTTGTTGAAGAAAACGATGTGATGGTTGTTATTGAAAGAATGCTTTCAAGAGTGTTTAAAAATGTATTGAATATTGAAATAAAAGTGCCTTTTGAAAGAATGTCTTATGCAGATGCTGTGCTTCGTTATGGTTCCGATAAACCCGATACAAGATTTGAAATGGAAATAAAAGATTTTTCAACTGAACTTAAAAAGTGTGGTTTTAGCGTATTTTCATCTGTTATATCTAAAGGGGGCATAATAAGAGGCTTGTGTATTCCTAAAGGCGCATCTTTTTCCCGTTCAGAGATTGATGGACTTACAAATTTTGTCGGTAAATATGGGGCTAAGGGTTTAGCATGGATGAAAATTATGGAATCCAGCGCCGAGTCCAATATAGTTAAATATTTTAAAGATGAAGAAATAAAAATAATTATATCTAAACTTGGAGCAAAATTAGGTGATTTAATTGTTTTTCTTGCAGATGAAGAGAAAATTGTTGTTCAGGGTCTTGGAGCATTAAGGCTTAAAATGGGCAAAGAACTTGGTCTTATAGACACCTCCAAGTTTAATTTTTTATGGGTTGTGGATTTTCCTCTTATGGAATGGGATAAAGAAGAGCAGAGATGGCAGTCATTGCACCACCCATTTACTTCACCTCAAGATGATGTAGTTTCGTTAAATAAAGAAAATGCTGGAGCTGCAAAAGCGAAAGCTTACGATGTTATTTTGAACGGTGTTGAGCTTGGTGGAGGTTCGATAAGAATACATAGGAGTGATGTTCAAAAAAAGGTTTTTGATATTCTAAGCATTTCAGATGAATCTGCAAAAGAAAAGTTTGGCTTTTTGCTTGACGCATTGACTTACGGTGCTCCTCCTCATGGCGGTTTAGCTTTGGGTTTTGACAGAATGTGTGCGCTAATGGCAGGGGAAGATTCCATAAGAGAAGTGATAGCATTTCCTAAAACACAAAAAGCGTCAGATCTTCTTTCTAATACTCCCGCTCCTGTAAGCAAAAAACAGCTTAAAGAATTGGGCGTGCAGATTGTTGTTTTAAGCAAACAAAGGTTGAACCAAAACCTAGCACAAAAATCGACGCAGTAATAATGTTGGCAGATTCTTGTGAGTCTGCGTGTCGCAGTATAGAAGAGCTTACTACAGCAAGGATTATAAAGACATGGTTTAAAAAATAATCAATAATAAGTTTATATAGGGTCAGTTTTTTCAGTGTGGACAATAACATTAAAAGATTTAGAGCTAATAAGAGACAGTATTATTTCAGCTATTACTGGTATATGTCATGCAAGAATTGAATACAAATAAAAATTTTATAAACTTTGTTGGCTTTCACAAAGAACACGTTAATATTTTAAAAGAAGCCGCAAATATTGCTTTAAAGTCTGAAAAAAAAAACAAATATCAAATAAATTTTATAATGTTAAGCGATGAAGAAATAAAAAAATTGAATATAAAATATAGAAAAGTAAGACGTATAACTGACGTTATATCTTTTTTAATTGTTCCTGAAATTTTTGCGGGAGATATTTACATATCCAAAAATCGCACTCAAAAACAGGCGAAAAGATACGGCAACTCTTGGCAGCAAGAATTGGCATATCTTGTTATACACGGGATACTTCATCTTTGCGGTTATATCGATTATGATGTTGAAAATAAATCCAAAATGTTTGACAAACAGGATAAAATATTTCAATGTTTATTTTCACAAGTCTAATTGCTTTAGTTTTTCTTTTAATTGTCTCGACTTGGGTCTCTGCGGCTGAGATAGGCATTACAAGTTTGTCTAAGTACAGAATAAAAAAGCTTATTGTCAAAACCCCTAAACTTTCCAAGATGTTGCTGTCATGGCTTGAACAACCTTATTATCTTCTTACAATTATTCTAACGTTAAATGTTATTTCCGATATTCTTATAAGTTTTGTGGCTAAATATTTTATGTCAACTTTATTTTCTGGGATCAATAGAAATATTATTGATATTATAACATGGCTTATAACATCTTCAGTTATCTTGATATTTGGAGAACTTGTGCCTAAATTTTATGCGAGAGAAAATTCTGAGAAAGTCACTATACTATCTGTACCTATCCTTTTCAAAGTAGAAAAAATATTGAAACCATTTACTTATCCGCTTATTAAATTTGCGGAATTTTTGTCTCCGAAAACTTCAGAGGTTGTCGGTAGAAATTCTTATACTTTGAGTGAACAAGAGATTAAAGCTCTTATTTATGAGGGCGGATACAGCGGAGAAATAGACAAAGAAACTGGGATTATGCTAGAAAAAGCTTTGGGTTTCGGTGAATTGTTAGTAAAAAAGATAATGATTCCATTTGAAAAAATAGATTCCGTAAATTTGGCTTTGGAAGATGAAGAATTTTTGGATATGGCTGTTGAAACATCAAGAAGTAGAATACCTGTTTATCTTAAATCAAAAGATAATATTATCGGCTATATCCATATAAAAGATATTTTGACA
>JAITAQ010000075.1 GCA_031283985.1 Endomicrobium sp.
TTTGTTGCTATAAATACTGATGCGCAAACATTGCTTAAATCGTCTGCTCCGGATATTTTGCAGATAGGCGAAAAAATAACAAAAGGTCTTGGTGTAGGAGGAAATCCTGAAGTTGGCAAGCAAGCGGCGGAAGAAAGTATTGAAGAAATAAAGGGAAGGCTTGTCGGTGCAGATATGGTTTTTGTAACTGCAGGTATGGGTGGCGGAACAGGAACGGGTGCTGCTCCGATAATTGCAAAACTTGCAAAAGAATCGGGGATATTAAGTATTGGGGTTGTTACAAAGCCTTTTGAACACGAAGGTAAAATAAGAATGCAGCAAGCTGAAGATGGAATAAATAATCTTAAAGAATATACAGATGCTTTAATAGTGATTCCAAACGAAAGAGTTTTTAATGTTATAAATGAGAGGGTGGCTCTTGACGCTTTTTACCATATTATAGATGATGTCTTAAGGCAGAGCATTCAAGCTATAACGGACGTTATAACGGTTACTGGCGAGATTAACAGAGATTTTGCAGACGTAAAAAATATTTTGTTAAATTCAGGAACCGCCTTAATTGGTATAGGCGAAAGTTCTGGTTCTGATTCTAAAGAAGCTGTTAAAAAAGCTGTAACAAGCCCTCTTTTAGACAATTACGATATTTCAAAAGCAGCAAAGGCATTGGTGAATATAACTACAAACTCAAATATTTCCGCAATAAAACTTCAAGAGGTATTTAACGATATAAAAAGTTATGGCATTAACGGTCATGTTTTTTTTGGACATACTATAGACAACAGGCTTGACGACAAAATTAAAATTACAATTATTGCTACAGGATTTCAACTTGGAGATTCTAAAGAAGATCCAAAAGAGAAAGAAGAGATATCTGACTTTTTTTCACAACATACTTTTTCTAATTCTGAAAATATTGAGTCGTCAAAACCTGCGTATACATATTGGAAGCCAAAATTTCTGAAATAATCTATAAATATAAGTTATCAGAAAAGATTTAACTACGATAGAGTAAGAAAAAATATCAAGACATAAAAATGAATTTTATATTCTCTGCAAATTTTCCTTACAAACATTTTACAACCACTAAATCAGCTGGAAATATGAAGAATAAGGCTGAAAGAGATTCTTTCTTTCGGTTAGTTGGTTTAAACCCTGAAAATTTAGTTCTTGCCAATCAAGTTCATGGGAATAATGTAAAAATTGTTAAGAGTTGCGACAAGAATACTTTCATTGATAATTGCGATGGTTTAATAACAGATGATAAAAATTTATTGTTGGGTATTTTTACTGCTGATTGTGTTCCTATTCTTGCTTCTTGTAGCGATGGTAAAGTTAAAGCTGCGGTGCATGCTGGTTGGAAAGGACTTTATCTGGGAATAGTTGAGAATGCGATAGAGATATTAATAAATGATTTTTGTATAAAACCTAAAAGCTTAAAAGTTTATATTGGTCCTCATATTCATTCTTGTTGTTACAAAACCAGAACTGAAATGGAAGATAAATTTAATATTAAACTTGTAAATGGTAAACTGGATTTATCTGTGATACTTCGCACTAAGTTAGAAAGCTGTGGTGTTAACAAAATTTTTGACGTTAATCAATGTACTTGTTGCTATAATGAACAATTATTTTTTTCTTACAGACGTGATTGCTGCGCTGAGAGGCTTCTTTCTGTAATATAAAATCACAAACTTTTTACCTTGTTATATCTTAAAGATGACAATATAGCAAGCAGATTCCAAATAACATGTTTTCACCGATGTTCAAACGTTAAATCTATTCAGATTTTAAGTAAGCTCTTCGCATGTTTCATATTTTTTTAATCTTTAAATTTCTTTTATATTTATTAGTTTAGTATAATATTTGTCATTAACATTATACGTTTTATTCGGAGGGACCAGTATGTCTTCAAAGTTGATGGAAACCAGAAAATCTATAGACAAAGTTGACAGAGAAATAGCAAAACTTTTGGACAAAAGAGGGAAACTTGCTTTAGATATTGCTAAAGCAAAGAATAATAGGGATTTTAGGGAAGAAAGCGTAGTTTATGTTCCTTCACGCGAAAAGGAAGTTTTAAAGAACATTACTTCTTCCAAAAGCATTTTGGGAGAAGAAGCTCTTAAAAATATATACACAGAAATAATAAGTGCTTGCAGAAATCTTGAAACTCCGACAAAAGTGTCATTTTTAGGTCCTTGGGCAACATTTTCGCATCAAGCGGCAATTAATAATTTTGGTTCATCGGGATACTTCATTCCATCAGTCACTCCTATTGAGGTTCTATCAGAAGTTGAAAGCGGTAGGGCGGATTTTGGTGTAGTTCCAGTAGAAAATTCTAACGAAGGGTCTGTAAACGTAACTTTGGACATGCTGGTTGAAACTGATCTCAAAATATGTGCAGAGATAAGCTTAAAAATAGAGCAGTGTTTTCTTGTTAAAGATCCTAAAGCAGAAATTTTAAGAATTTATTCTCATACGCATGCCTTGTCTCAGTGCAGAAGCTGGATAACAAAACATTATCCTGATGCAGAACTAATATCTGTTTCTTCAACTGCAGAAGCCGCTAAGAAAGTTTCTAAAGAGGATTTTTCCGCAGCTATAGCTTCTGAAGTGGCGGCTAAAATTTATGATCTTTATATTTTGCAAAAAGGAATACAGGACACTAGAGAAAACTTTACAAGATTTTTTGTTATAGGCGAGGGTTCAACAGAAGAGCCTAGCGGTAAAGATAAAACAAGTTTAGTTTTTATAGTTAAAGATAAAGTCGGAGCTTTGTATGAGGCGCTTGAAATCTTTGAAGAGAATAATGTAAATTTGACAAAAATTGAGTCGCGCCCGACTAAGAAAAAAGTTTGGGAATATATGTTTTTTGTTGATTTTAAAGGGCATGTTAAAGATCAAAATATAGTTAGGGCAATAAAAAGTTTGGAAAGCAAAAGCGTTTTTGTAAAGAGTTTGGGCAGCTACCCAAGAGCATAATTAAGAGATAATTTTGATTTGATAATGTATTTTATCCTTATTCAAGTTTCTTTTAACTTGAATAAGTCTCTATTTAATCGATACCTATTGCCTGCAGTAACATTTTTACTGCTGTAGGTAGAGATGAGATAATAGAGCTTATAGCAAAGTTGTTTTTTAGATGCTGAAGATAGGATTGTAATTTCAAAATATTTGTTTATAAGATATGCACAATGCTATACAGCTTATGGGATCTAAATCTATAGCAGTTCCGATGAGCGAAAATTTTAAATATGCATCTTTAGAAAAGGATTATCCTGATGGTGGTCTTGACTATTTACAAAGATAACACATATCAATGTAAATCTTTTAGCTAGTGCAAAGCCACTGCTTCTGCGGCAATAGTGGATAAAGATTATGTGGGACGCTGCCGAAAGCTTTTAGCTAAAGAAAAGCAGTATTTATATAAAGATTTAAAAAATGTTTTTGTCAAACTTTTAAAAGAAGGGGTGATAAGTAAGAGACATGGACGAACATGAGCTTCCAGACTGGGGAAGAGTTAAGTAAGTTTTCGCAAAGAAAATAAATTTTTTATAGAAAAATTAAAAAAATTTTGAAGTTCTAAAAAGGAAATTTTATGATAATAACAATGAAACAAGGCACAAAGCCGAAAGATATTGCTGTTGTCGCGGAAAAGATTAAAGGTTTAGGATACAAGCCTCATATATCAAAAGGTAAAGACGTTACAATTATAGGAATGATAGGTGACTCCGCCGAAAAGTATAAAGACGCTTTTGAGTCTATGGAAGTTGTTGAACATATAAGCGAGATACAAAAACCTTACAAACTTGCTTCAAGAGAGTTCAAAAAAGAAACCACTGTAGTTAAAGTGAGTAGAAATGTTGAAATCGGTGGAAAAAAAATACATGTTATAGCCGGACCTTGTGCAATTGAAACCAAAGAACAGATGTTTACTACTGCAAAAATAGTTAAAGATGCGGGAGCGTCAATAATCAGAGGCGGAGCGTATAAACCAAGGAGTTCTCCGTATGCTTTCCAAGGGCTTGGAGAGAAAGGATTGAAATATTTAAATGAGTCCGGTTTAAAGCTACATATGCCGACTATTAGCGAAGCTATGACTGTTGAACAGGTTGGGCTTGTTGCAAAATATTGTGATATAGTTCAGATAGGTGCGAGAAATATACAAAATTATGATTTGTTAAAAGCAGCTGGAAAACAAACAAAGCCTGTTCTTCTAAAGAGGGGCATGGCTACAACAATAAAAGAGCTTTTGCTTTCTGCAGAATATGTTCTTTCGCAGGGCAATTATAACGTTATTCTCTGTGAAAGAGGAAT
>JAITAQ010000003.1 GCA_031283985.1 Endomicrobium sp.
TGTTTTCTTGCAATTTCAAGAGCATCTTTAGATGCACAACCCAAAGAGTAAATACTTTGAGGGTTGCCATAATACTCAAGAAAAAATGGCTTCATAACATCAAAAACTCTTTTATCAAGACTTGTGTTAGACTGGTTGTCCAAATATATTTGCTTCATAAGTCATCCTGCTTGCTATTTTTTTTCAAAAACAGATTTCGATTGACCGCAAACAGGACATGTCCAGTCTTCAGTCAACTGTTCAAAAGGCGTTCCTGGAATAATTCCTTTATCAGGGTCACCTACTGCAGGATCATAAATATATCCACATATAGAACATTTCCATTTTTCCATAACGCAACCTCCTTAAGTTGATCATATGGACTTTCTAAATTGCCCATATTATCACTTTTTTGACAATTTTTTGCAATATGCTCTTTATAATAATAGCTATTATTCTTTCAACTTTTCGGGATATAAAACACCTTGAGTGCAAACCACCTTTTAAAAGTTTGTTGACTATTTTTTGTAAATCTTTTAAAGACACAGAATCATAGAGTTTAAGGAATTCGTCCATAGAGGCAAATAGTTTGACATATATAACAGCCAAGTCTGCATAATTTCTTGCAAGCATAAAATTATCTTGAATTGAAATTTCATATACTTTCTTGCCTGCTTTTTTTGCTTTACTTAGAATATCAAGGTTGATATTACCTGAATCTATAGCATTTTATGGCTTTTATTATTTCGACAAGTCTTTCGTCAACTTTGCTCGGGTCACAGGAAAATGAAATGCCTAAACTCAATTCTCCAAGTAAAATATCTAAACCAGTAAAGCTATAAATATCGTAAGTATTGCCAAGTTTCATTCTAATATCTTTAATAAGAACAATATCTAAATATTCTCTCAGCACATCTGCTGTGGCTTTCTCATTTTGAGAATATTGTTCTTTTATAATTCACTTCATTCGGACACTGCTTAACTCTTCTTTCCCATTATAAACATTATGTTTAACTTCTCCCTGACAAAGCAACATTATGTCTTTATACACCTGTTTAATCTTTAATAGGTACTTATCCTTTCTTTAAATCAGAGATTTTACGGCATCTATTAAATTTTCTATGGACTCTTTGTCCAAACTTATAGAAGCAAATTTATAGAAGTTAAGTTTATCGTAAATTTCTATTATTTTAGCAATATATATTTCATCTAAGCTTGACTTTAGCAGTTTTTCTTTTATTTGAACTCCGGATAAGTTATCGGATAATATTCCTGTTTTAATAGTTACAAATTCCATTAAAGCTTGATATATTAAGTTCAAAGCCAAGTTCAAATTATTTTTTGAAACTTCAAGCTCCGCGTTTTCTAAAAGTTTTTGAATTTTTATAATAGAAGAAATAGTTTCGCTTTTTTTCAACTGATTTATTTGTGTCTTTTTATATGCAAAAACTGCTAGAAACAAAATAATACACGGAACAAAGATCAAATAAAATGAAGGCTTTTTTACAAAATATCCCTTAAATTGTTTCAAATTTTTTATCGGTTTGTTATAATTTATACCTCTGCGAATTATATCTATGCCAGATTCTTTACTAGAAGAACCAGATGAATAAACAGTCTCGCCTCTTACAACAATTATTTGCGACTGTGTTTTGACAGTCTCATATTGTTTCTTTGTAGGGTTAAAAAAAGAAAGACTTGCTGCTGGTATTGCTTTATCTCCTGGAAATTGAGGTATAAATATAGCTTTAAATTCTTTTGAATTATCCGAAGCGTTTGCCACAATAGTGTCGTATTTTTTAAAACCGCTATAATCGTCAAAGTGTATGTTAGCTATGCTTTTCATATTGCCGTTTCCGCTTACAGTAACCGTTAAAGTCACAGTCTCGTTTGTCTGGACATTCTGTTTATCAACCAAAGCTTTTATTTTAAAATCACCTACAGCTCCCTCAAAATTTGAAGGTCTTCCTTCTTGTGGTAAAGCAATAACTTTTACTTCTACAGGATTTGTTTCTAAAACTTTGGCTCGTCCTCGACTCATATTTGAAAAGAGAGAAAAAAAGTCGTCGTCTGAACCTGAAAAATCCATAATGTTTATTTTGAGTTTTGTAGGGGCAATAGTCTTTACTCCAACGCCGACTGGATATAAAAAAGTGTCTATTTCATCAATGTGATAGTTAGAACCATCAATAACCTCGTAACGTTCTTTCGGTTTAGAGACATCGTTCCAAAAACCCTTAAAATCAGGAGGATAGTGTTCAGGGTTTGATATTAAATCAACATTTCTATAGAAATTAAATTTATAAACCAATTTTTCGTTTTCATAAACAGTCGCTTTATTTACTGAAGCTTTAACAAATGCTTTCCCCAGAGGATTTTGCAGCGAATGTTGGCGAACGCTTACCTGTCTTGAATCGGTAGAAGAAACGCTTTGAATATTTTTAGCCGAAACTACATCTATCTCTATACTTTCGGTTGAGTATGTTTTACCATTATAGTCTATAGTAGCGGGAGGTATTGTAAACTTACCAGTTTTTTTTGGTCCCAAAGTATATCTATAAGTAACGCTCACATTGGACTTCCCATTTATTATAGTCATACTTTGCGAAGTAGAAGTACCAAATCTGTTAAATTCAAAAATATTTCCTATTTGATGATCTGGCAATTTTTTTCCGTCGCCACTTATTGTAATTGAGTATACGAAAGAATCGTTTAAAGCAACTGTTTTTTTATCTACAGACGCATTAAAAAAAATAATGTCTGCATATAACGATGTTGTTCCTAGCAATAACATTATTAAACAAAATATCTTTTTAAACATTTACCAATCCTCTTGCGGTTGATTTATTAAATGTTCTTTATTTTTATTTATAACTTTATTTGAATTTTTATCAGCTTCATTATAATAATTTAAAAGCATTACAGTTTGCATATCTTTATCGCCATCTTTTTTTATCTTGATTTGCTGCGCAGTCGCACTTTTGCCAGCTTGTTTGTCTTTTTGAAACTTTTCTTCATTTTGAGCTTTCATTAAATTTTTTATTTTATCGCTTATTTCTTGTCTCTGCTTATCAAGTTCTTTTTTTTCTTTTGATAACTCTTTTTGTTTATCGTTATCGCTTCTTTTGGAGCTGGCATATTTATTATCTCCACTTTTGCCTTTTTCTTCTTGACATTTCTTTTCTTTTTGAGCTTTATCGTTTTGCTCCATCTGTTTTTTTAAATCTTGGGCTTGTTGATTTTGTTTTTGCTTATCAGTTTCCTGTTTATAATCTTTATTATCTTGTTTATTGTTTTTCTCGTTTAATTTTAACAATACAAGGTCAAGGTTATATTTTGCGTCTTTATCATTTGGATTAAGTTTCAACGCTTCTTTATAAAAGTCTGCAGATTTTTCAAAATTATTTCTTAAGAATTCAACGTTCCCCGTATCGTACAAAGCCGTAAATTTATCTTCTTTTGCGGCATCTGTAGAATTTAAAACGACTGCGTACTTTGCCTCTGCTTCGTCAAGCTTATTTAGCTTATAGTCTGCTCCTGCTGAATTGTTTATTACAACATAATTTTTTGGATTATTTTTAAGCTTATTATCAAAAGTTTGTGCAGCCGATTCAAAATTTCCTTTATTAAAATATTTTATAGCTCTATTATTGGCTCTTACATTCTTGATTGATATAAATAAAATCAAAAATAAAAGTATCAAAAGCATAAAAAAAGCGATTATTTTAACAAAAAGTCTTTTCTCTATTTTCATTTCTTTAATCTTTTTACAGGAAATAGTAATTCTATAAACAGTAATAACAAAGCGACAAATAGGAATATCTGAAATCTGTCTATTTTACTATCTCTTTCCCTAATCTTATTTCTATTTTTTTCTAAATCTCTTACTGCTTTTGATAATTCTCCTGAAATATCTTTAACTGAAGCATCAAAATATTTTCCGCCTGTTTCACTGGCAACGCTTTTGAGTAAATTTGCATTTATCTTGCTTACAACAATCTGACCAGTTCTGTCTTTAATATAATCCTTTATTATGCCACTTTCACCTTTCACGGGAATTGGAGAGCCATTCAGCGTACCAATACCAACAGCAATAATTTTCAATCCCGTTTTTTTAGCTTTATTTATAGCTTCCTTGATTTTTGAATCGTGATCTTCTCCATCGCTTATTAAAATCATAACATTTCCATTGGAAAGTTCTTTTTCTACAGCTTTTGAAGCTAGTATAATAGCATCGCTTATTTTAGTACCGCCCATAGGAAGACTGCTAGTTTCAACGCTTCGTAAGAACATTTTTAAAGCATGAGAGTCGTAGGTCATGGGACATTGCCACATAGCACTCCCTGCAAAGACAATAATGCCTATTTTGTCGCAGGGGTTCTCTTCAACAATCTTTAACACCATATCTTTAGCTTTTTCAAGTCTATTCGGCTTAAGATCTTGAGCAAGCATACTTCTTGAAACGTCTAAAGATATAACGATTTCAGAAAATTCTTTTATTACAGTCTTCTTTTTATAGCCAAACTGTGGACGTGACAAAGCAATAATAATAAAAAAAAAGCTAAAAAAAATTAAAATACTTTTTATCTTATAAGCGTTTAAATTAACGTTTGTAAGCGACAAAAAATTGACCCTAGATACAAGCAGCGCCAAATCAGATTCTCTTTTACGAAATGTTAAATAAAGAAATATTGCTAAAAGTGGAAGCAATAACAGTAACAATAAATAAATTTTATCTGCAAACATAAAACCATGCCTTATAAAATAATTTATCAGCCTACTTTAAATAATTACGCTAGTCTCAGTTTAATATCGTCAGTGTGCATTTCTATTACATCTATTCTGTTTATTTCTTCTTTCAATTCATAATATTTCGCTTTTATTCTTTATTACTTCTACTAACT
>JAITAQ010000026.1 GCA_031283985.1 Endomicrobium sp.
CAAAATTTAACCCTATCACAATAATAGTAAAACTGACTTGCGAAATGTGATGTAATAAAAAATGGAGAAAAAAACGTGGATGATTTGAAAAATATTCACTTAAAACATAACCTTGAAAAAGGCATATTCAGTTTATTTCATTAGGCAGCACAGTAGGAATAGGATTTTTAACATTTATATTGTGTTCAATAGTATTGCCCCAGTTTGCAATTTTAAACAAGTTATTGCTGTACCTATTTAGGTGTTAGTAGTCTGGATTTGGTATAAACTTAGAGGACGAAAAGTTTAAATATGCATCAACCTGAAAAAAGTATATTACAACGTAATCTTACAAATAGACACATTCAGTTTATAGCGCTTGGAGGAGCTGTAGGCACTGGTCTATTTTTAAGTGCTGGCAGCGCTATTTTTGTTGCAGGAACTTCTGTTATTCTTGGATATTTAGTCGCAGGCATAATAGTATTTTTAATTATGAGACAACTTGGAGAAATGAATACACAAGATCCTTCTGTGGGATCTTCAAGCTTTTTCGCTTATAAATATTGGGGCAATTTCCCCGGGTTTTTGACTGGTTGGAATTATTGGTTTGGAAGCGCTCTTGCAGGAATAACTGAACTTACCGCAGCCACTGCATACACCCAGTATTGGTTTCCCGGTATTGCAGTTTGGAAAACTGCTCTATTTTTCTTCATAATTATAAACATTGTAAATCTCATAGCCGTCAGAGCTTATGGCGAAGTAGAATTTTGGTTTTCTTCAATTAAAATTTTTGCCATTTGCGCGATGATTTTGGCAGGGGGATATATTTTATTGTTTGATCCCTCTCTTGTTTCCGGAGCTACTATTAAAAATTTGTGGCTTGCTCCAACCATTGGACAACATGCTGGCGACACTACCTTTAGTGGATTTTTCCCTCATGGTTTGATAGGACTTATAATGGCTTTACCTATTATTACTTTTGCTTTCGGAGGTCTTGAACTTATAGGAATAACTGCAGCAGAAACCAAAAACCCAACAAAGACTATTCCCAAAGCCATAAATCAAGTTATTTATCGTATATTGATTTTTTACGTCGGCTCCCTTGCCATTCTTTTATCGCTTTACCACTGGAGCAATTTAAACGTTTCAGGCAGTCCTTTTGTCATGATTTTTGACCGTATTGGCTTTAAGTATGCTGCGTGGACTTTAAATTTTATTGCTCTAACTGCTGCTTTGTCTGTATATAACAGCTGTTTGTACAGCAACAGTCGCATGCTTTACGCTCTTGCTCTTCAGAAAAACGCACCTCAAGCTTTGGCAAAAACAAATAAAAGAGGCATACCTCTTAATGCAATTCTTATGTCAAGCGCAATAACATTTTTAGTTGTACCATTAAATTATTTTACTCCAAACTGGTTTACTGCTTTTAAAATAATTTTGAGTTTTGTCGTTGTGTGCATTCTTGTAAACTGGGCACTTATAACTTTATCCCATATAAAATTTAAACGTAAAAATAAAAAAACCTTATTTCCAGCACCGTTTTATCCCTATTCAAACCACATCACGCTTGCTTTTATCGCGTTTATTCTTACAGCAATGACGTTCCCTAAAATCGGGATGGCAAAGCAAGTTATAGCTATCCCTTTTTGGATATTTATAGTTTACATCGTGTACAAAATTGTAAAGAAAACTTAGTTTTTAAATCAGCTTTATAAAATTCCTTAAATTTTTTAATATCAATACAATTTGAGAAGTTTTTAGTTCTTCTATTCTTTAACTTATTCGTCTTTAGCTTTTCCTAACAACATCCTGAGACGCTTCTCTTTCTTCATCTTTTACAACCCTTGCAATAGCCGCAACTTTGTCGCCATCGCCAAGCTTTACTAATCTTACTCCTTGAGTATTTCTTCCTATTACAGAAATGCTGTTTACTCTTAATCTTATAGTTATACCATTTTGTGTCATAATCATGACTTCGCCGTCATTTGCTTTTTTAATACCTACTACGTTCCCATTTCTGTCTGTAGCCTGCATATTAATAACACCGTGTCCTGCTCTCTTTTGCAAACGATATTTGCCTACCTTCGTTCTTTTTCCATAGCCATTTTCTGAAACTGATAAGAAAACGTCATCTGGAGAAAAAACTTCCATGCCTATAACTTCATCATCTTTCTCAAGAGAAATTCCATTTACTCCCATTCCATTGCGACCTATTGCGCGCACGTCACTTTCTTTAAACCTTATAGCTATGCCTTTTTTGGTTGCGATTATAACTTCAGGATTTTTCTCTATGGCTTTTACTTCAGTTAAGACGTCGCCATCTTCAAGTTTAATAGCTATTATGCCACCCCTTCTTGGATTTATAAACTCGTCCAATGCAATTTTTTTAATCGTGCCATTTCTAGTGCACATTAACAAATATTCATCTTTAATGTCTTTAGGATTAAACGATCTTATAGGAATTGCAGCTGTAATTTTTTCCTCTGCGCCTTGCAACTGCAAGAGATTTACTATGGCTTTCCCTTTAGATGCTCTTATCCCTTCGGGAATTTCATAAACTCTCATCCAGTATAATCTTCCTCTGGTTGTAAAGAAGAGCATATAAGCATGCGAGCTAGTAACGAATAAGTTTTCAACAAAATCTTCTTCTTTTGTGTTCATTGCGGTTATTCCGCGTCCTCCTCTATGCTGAGCTTTATATGTATCAAGAGGGATGCGCTTAATATAACCTGTGTGGGACATTGTCACCGCAACTTCTTCTTGTTGAATTAAATCTTCAATATTAAAATCGGCTTCGGCTGCCTGTATTTGAGTCCTTCTCTTGTCGCCATACTTTTTCTTTATTTCAATGGTCTCGTCTTTTATTATTGAAAGAATTTTTTTGGGATCTGCTAAAATAGAACGAAGTTTTTCTATAAGCTTTATAGTTTCCAGATATTCTTCATCTATCTCTTTTCTTTTTAATCCAGTAAGCTGACGAATCTTCATTTCCAAGATAGCTTCAGATTGAATTTTTGTTAAACAGAACTTGCTCATAAGACTTGCACGAGCTATATCTTCATCAGGCGATTCTTTTATAATCTTAACAATAGCATCTATATTGTCTATGGCTATTTTTAAACCTTCCAATATGTGCGACCTAGCCTCGAACTTTTGCAAGTCAAACTTTGTTCTTCTAGTTATGACAACTTTTCTATGTTCAATATGGTGAACTAAAATTTCTTTTATGTTCATCACTTTAGGTCTATTGTTTACAAGCGCAAGCATTATAACACCAAAAGATGACTGCATCTGCGTGTGCTTGTAAAGTTGATTCAAAACAACTTGAGCATTTGCGTCTCTCTTTAGTTCTATAACAATTCTTATGCCATCGCGGTCGGATTCATCGCGTAAGTCAGAAATGCCGTCAATCTTTTTATCTTTTACCAAATCGGCTATTGAAGTTATAAGATTTGCTTTGTTTACTT
>JAITAQ010000029.1 GCA_031283985.1 Endomicrobium sp.
TATCAAAAAAATGATCGGTCCTATGAACCCTTCTACAAATGACGAATGTGGTTTTTTGTTAGAAGGTTTTGATATTCCTCCAAGCTTTATGATGCCTTATAGCCCTAAGTATTACTTGATACTTGCCGAACAGTCTGGTCTTAAAAAAGTAAAAGAATTGTATGCTTACAATATGGACGTTTTGGCGGATTCTAGAGTTAAAAGGCTTGAGCGCGTGGTTAAAATGGCTAAGAAAAAGCTTGCAGGTTTAAAAATTAGGACTCTTCGGAAAGATTTTTATGAAGAAGATTTAAAAGCTGTTATCTCAATATACAATAGGGCTTGGGAAAAGAATTGGGGATTTGTTCCTTGGAGCGATGAAGAATTCGCTTCTATAGCTTCAAAGTTGAAAATGATTATAGATCCCGATATGATAGTAATTGCAAGCATAGGTGAAGAACCTGTCGGAATGCTTATTTCTTTGCCTGATTATAATCAAGTATTAAAGAAATTTAACGGGAAGCTTTCTCTCTTTGGAATTTTTAAATTTTTATATTATAGAAGAAAAATTGATGCCTTGAGGCTTATGGTTATGGGAGTTGTAAAAGAGTATAGACACAAAGGCATAGAAGCAATTATGTATGAAAGAGGTTTAAAAAACGCATTGAGAATAGGATACAAACATTGCGAACTTTCTTGGATTCTTGACGACAACATAATGACGCAGCGCACGGCGGAAATGATGAATGGTAGAATTTATAAGAAGTATGCTGTGTATGGCAGCTAGCAGTTTAGTTTTGCTTTTTTTTGAAAATAAGACAAGATTTTCGCAATGGTTTGTAGTTTTGTAAAGTCGGAAGAACAGTAAATGGTTATAAGAAAAAAAGTTGTTAGATCTGTGTCTAAAAAAATTCCATGGATGAAGTTACTCAAGACCATACATAGTTATAGATTACTCAAGAGTTATACATAAGCAAAGCGGAAATAATTAATGGGTTACACTATGCGGTTGCGTATAGGGTAGGGGCATCTAATGATGATGGATACGTTCAAATTTCATTTAATAACAGAGAATGACTTCCATGCAGATTCGGTAGTTAATATTTGTGGTTTGATTGGACGAATTTTGTGCATGGACACCATCCTTTGTCGGCAAAGCTTGTAAACCCCATCACGAAAAGAATTATAGCAGAATCTAGAAAGGAGAAATGCTAAATGAAAGAAATATTTTTTTGAAAGTTTAGGAAAAACATGTTTGTTTTCTGCAGTAGTATGTTCAGCATTTATTTTCGTAAGAATTTTTTTGCAAAACGACGATAAGCCTTCAAAGAATTACGTAAAAAAATTAAAAAATCTTATAAAGGACTATCCCCTGAAGATTATTGTGAAAACAGAAATACAAAAATTAAAACTCACAGGGAATTTTGATGTATTTAAAGAAAGTAGAAGTTTGCGGTTTCAAGGCATTTGCCGATAAAACAGTATTGAATTTTGAACAAGGCATTTCTGGAATTATAGGACCTAATGGATGTGGCAAATCTAATATATCAGATTCTATTCGTTGGTGCCTTGGAGAACAGAGAGCTAAATCTATGAGAAGCTCAAACATGCAGGAAGTTATATTTGGAGGAACTCAGACTAGGGCGAGTACGGGAATGGCGGAAGTTTCTCTTACTTTTGACAATTCGCAAAATATTTTGCCTATTGATTATTCTGAAGTTACTGTTACGAGAAGATTATTTAGAAGTGGTGAGAGCGAATATTTCATCAATAAGACTCAGTGCAGACTTAAAGATATAAGGGATATGTTTTTGGACACAGGTATAGGTTCAGACGGATATTCTATAATTGAGCAGGGTAAGGTGGATTTTTTAACTACGGCAAAACCTGAAGATAGAAGAGAATTATTTGAAGAGGTAGCAGGAGTTTCCAAATATAAAGTAAGAAGAGAAGAAACACTAAGAAGGCTTGAGAAAATAGACGCGGATATGTCACGCTTGTCAGATGTTTTGTCTATACACAAGCAGCAGATAACCGCATTAGACATAGCTGCTAAAAAATCAAAGCAGTATAAGAAGTATCAAGAAAAGCTTGCAGATTATGAAATGTCGTCTTTAGTCCAGCATATATCTTACGGCAATAATGAAATAGCAAGAATAAAAACAAAGCTTGATCCTAAAATAAAAGAATTTGAATCTACAAATATTTCAATTGTACATCTTGACACTGAAATCCAAAAAATTCGTTTGTCTTTAGATGAAAAGAACGAGTCGTATGTAAGTGTAAATAAGAATTTAAGTGAAATAAAAATGCAGATAGGCGTGGCAGATCAGATAATTCAACATGCCATGCAAAGAGAAATCGAAATAAAATCTGAAAAACAGAGACTTGAGCAAGAGTTAGTTGTAAATGGAGAGAAGGTTATAGAGATGGAAGAACAGCTCAAAACTTTAAATTCAGACGACGGAACTTTGGCTGACGATTTAGTTAAATATAAAGCTGACTACAGAGAAAAAGAGCAACAGTATAATTTAGTGAAAAGCAAATTAGTTGAATTAGAGGTGAGAGAAAATGAAATAAGAGAAAAACTCTCGCAGTTCGAGTCTGAAAAAGAGCAGCACTATAATTTAAAATCTGAACTTTCTGAAAGTAGAATATATCTTGACGCAGAAGTGGATTCTTTACAAAGAATAATTTCAATGCTTGAAAACGACGTTGAGTCTACTAGTCAAGAAATAATTACCATGAAAGATGAGCTTGAATCGGCAAGCACGTCAATTGGTTTTTTTAAAACAAAAAAAGAAGAGATAAATAAAATTATTTCAGAGAATGAAGAAAAACGTAAATCGTTAGAAGAGCTTCTTCTGCAGCACAGAGAATCTTTAGCGTCAAACGACTCTCGCATATCTACGCTTAAGGAATTTGACCAACAAGATCCCGTGAGGTCTTCAATAAGAGCTGTTTTAAGCTTGGGCAATTTAGCAAGGGGTCCTGTGAGCAGCATTATTGATGCTGATGAAGATAAGCAGAAATTGGTTGCTTCTGCTCTTGGTGAAAGGTTAAATTATTTGGTTTGCAATACAGCTGAAAAAGCAGAACAGGCTATTAAATTTTTGGAAGAAAATGGTTTAAGCCGTCTTTCATTTATTGTTGCTGATAAAATTTCAGATTCAGTTCTAAATTCTGCGATAGGTTTGCCTCAAGGCTATATAGAGCTTATAAAATTTTTAAAATATAATTACTCTGATGAGAAGATAATTCGCTATGTTTGCTCCGGTGCTTTAGTTTCTGGAAATAAGATTTATGGAAACGTTGTTGTTTCAGGTGGAGGAAAAATATCTTTTGAGAAACCTGTATTAATTGAGGAGCAAATAAAAAATCTTCAAAATAAATCGGAAGAATTAAAGTTAAATATTTCTAGTGTGCAAGCTGAAATTGAACGGATATATGAAAATCAAGTCAATTTGCGACTAAAAAAAGAAAGACTAGATTTAGACGCTATTAAAGTGAAGACTCAAATAGAAGGTAACCGCAGCCAAATAGAAGAAAAGAAAAACGATATAAAAAATATCATTGAAGAAATAAATAAGCACAAAGAAGAAATAAGCTCAAAAACAGCGGAATTGAATTCCTTTAACGAAAAAATATCTGTTTTTGAAATAAAACTTGCTGAACATGAAGACGAAGAAAATAGGCTTTATGAAAAGCTGAAAGTTATAGAAAACGATACGTTTATAGCTAAGAAAAAAGAGGAGGACTCAGCTCCGTTGATGATGAAAGCAAGGAGTGTTTGGGATAAAAAAGCTGCGGAATTTGAAAAAAAGCATCAAGAACAGCAATACTTGTTGGACAATATTGCAAATATAAAAAAACAGATAGAATACGATGAAAGCAAGATTGTTGAAAATAACGAGAAACTTTCCAAACTTCTTACTTCTCAAGAAACTGAGACAGTTAAAATTCAGCAATTATATGAAAGTCAAGCTCAAAAAGAGACTGAAATACAGGGTTCTTTAACCGATAGACAAAGTCTGCAAGATATATTAGATTCAAAAACTAATGAATGGTACGATTTGCACGGCAAGGTTGATGAGTTAAATAACGAAATCAATGCAATGCAGATAGATTTAAAAAATTTTGAATATCAAAAAAATGATTTGGAGAAGAGGCTTGCTGAGACATACGGCAAGACCTATGAAGAGATCAAAAACGATTTTGATGGTATAGAAGTAAATAATGAAGAAATTGCAAAAATAAAGAGAAAGATGGAATCTCTCGGATCTGTTAATCTTGCCGCTCAGGAAGAATACGATGCTTTGGAACAGAGGTATAACTTCCTTTTGGCTCAACAGCAAGATTTGTTAAAAGCAAAAGATGATTTACTTGAAGTTATAAAGAAAATAAATCAATCAACGATAGAGAATTTTAAAAAGACTTTTGATATTGTAATAGGTAATTTTAAAACCCTTTACAGAAAGTTATTTGGCGGCGGTGAAGCGGATTTAGTGCTTACTGACGAAAACAATTTGCTTGAAAGTGGTGTGGATATTTATGCTCAGCCCCCGGGGAAAAAATTGCAGAATATTTCTCTTTGCTCGGGAGGAGAAAAAGCTTTAACAGCTGTAGCTCTGTTATTTGCATTTTTTATGGTTAAGCCGTCTCCATTTTGTATTTTAGATGAGGTAGATGCTCCTTTAGATGATGCAAATGTGGGTAGATA
>JAITAQ010000059.1 GCA_031283985.1 Endomicrobium sp.
TTTGATTGGCAAGTGCCAAATAACGCTACAATTTTTGTTTGTGCATTAGCTGTGATTTATATGCATTATATATCCATATCTCCGTCAACGATTAAGAGCAGATTTATATTTTCAAGGATTGCTTTTATTTCAAACAAATTTGTTTTCCACATAGATTTTTATAATAATTTGAGAAATTGATTTTATAATTTTCTCAGCTTATTGTCGCTTGTATATGGTTAGAAAAGAAAGAGCTATATTTAGAAAACTTAAAACGATTTGGGAATATATTAACTGAAGAAAATGAAATAAGAACATCTGCGATTACTGCTGTTATAAGACCTTTTCTCATTATAACTCCAGAAGCAACTCCGAATGCCATAGAAAGTGGAATAGCTCCCAAAGCTACTATTACTATAAGCCCGGCATTTATGTCTGTGATTATTCGGATTGTTGTAAATTCTTGCGGTCTATTTTTTATCCTAGTAAATAATTTTGGTTTAAACATTTTTTAACTAGCTCAATTTTGTTAAAATTATTTTCAATTGAAGACTTAAATTCATTTGAAATGTCATTTAAATCAACAATATTTGCTTTATAAGGTAGAAAAGGATCTTCAAAAGAAATGTCGGATAACTTGGAAAGTTTATAAAACCTTTATTATTTTTAAATATCCTCAACTAGAGCAATTCTACATAGCAAAAATGCTTTCATCAAGTTTCTGCTTATTATAATGTAAAACTTGAAAAATTTGGAATTTTTTAATTTAAAATCCAAAATTTAGCAAAAGGTTATATAAATTTAAATGCCTCATTACGCTAAAATTTTGATATAGTAAACTTAAGTTTATGTAAAAAATTTGTGGTGTTTATAAATGAAGAACGTAATATACTTAGGTTTAGGTTCAAATATTGGCAACAGAGCTGAAAATATAATTTTTGCTTTGTCTGTTTTGCAAAGTAGCGGTTTTGTTAACATAAAAAAAATCTCATCTCTTTACGAAACGTCTCCAATAGGACCAAAGCAAAGAAAATTTTATAACATTGCAGTTAAAGCAAACACGTCTTTAAATCCGCATGATTTACTATATATTGTAAAACAAACTGAAGAACTTATTGGACGGGAAAAAACTTTACATTGGGGACCACGCGTAATAGATGTAGATATTCTGTTCTTTAACCGTATCGTTATTGCTGAAAAAGACTTGATAGTTCCTCATAAAGAAATACAAAACAGACTTTTTGTGTTGGCTCCACTTAACGAAATTTCTAAAAATTTTATATGCCCGATTTCAAATAAAAAAATAGCCGCTATTTTGAGTGAAAAATTATTGACACTAAGATGTCAAAAGGTTAAAATTTTATGTTAAACGATGCTGGCAAAAAAGGTGAAAAATGAATAAAAAGACTGTTATGACAATCTTAGAAAAAAAACGTAAATCCGAAAAGATAACAATGCTTACATGTTACGATTATGTTATGGCAAAACTTATTTCTTACCAAGACATAGATATGTTGCTTGTAGGGGATTCTTTAGGGAACGTAAAGCTTGGCTATGAAAATACTCTCGCTGTAACTATTGACGATATGATTTATCATACGAAATCCGTAAAAAGAGGCAATGCAGGATCTCTGCTTGTTACGGATATGCCATTTATGTCGTACGAATCAAATGTTGAAGAAGCTGTTAAAAATGCCGGGAGGATTATTAAAGAAGGTGGAGCTGAAGCGGTAAAGGTTGAAGGCGGAGTAGAGATTGAGAAACAGGTCAAAGCTATAGTAAACGCAAAAATTCCCGTAGTCGGTCATTTGGGATTGACTCCTCAGTCAATAAACAAATTTGGTGGATTCAAAGTTCAGGGAAGAACTCAGGAATCCCATGATAAGATTATATCAGACGCAAAAGCTATTGAAAATGCTGGAGCATTTGCAATTACTCTTGAAGCTATACCAGAACATCTTGCTAAAGAAGTAAGTGAGATTTTAAATATTCCAACAATAGGGATAGGTGCAGGGTGTTATTGTGACGGACAAGTTTTGGTTGTTGATGATATGATTGGAATGTTTGACGATTTTACGCCTAAATTTGTTAAAAAGTACGCTAATGTCAGCCAAATTATAAAAACTGCGGTAAAAGAATATATAGAGGAAGTTAAAGAAGGTAAGTTTCCAAAGGAAGAAAATACTTACAAATGAAAGTTATAAAAGATGCATTACAGCTGCAAAAAATTGCTCTTAAACATTTAAAAGACAGCGACGAAATTGGTCTTGTTCCTACTATGGGAGCATTTCATAATGGGCATGTTTCATTAATAGAAAGATCGATAAAAAACGACGACATTACAATAGTTTCAATTTTTGTAAATCCCGCTCAATTTGGTCCAGATGAGGATTATCTAAAATATCCGCGTCCTGTTAAAAAAGATTTAGAAATCTGTAAAAAAAACCACGTTGATTACGTGTTTATGCCTTCGGTAAACGATATGTTCCCTAAAGCTCATAAAACTTTTGTTGAAGTAAAAACACTACAGGATATAATGTGTGGAGCGTTTAGACCTGCTCATTTTAGAGGTGTAGCCACAGTAGTTTCAAAATTATTCAATATATCTTGTGCTGATAGAGCTTATTTCGGTATGAAAGACTTCCAGCAGCTTAAAATAATAGAAAAAATGACTAAGGACTTAAATTTTAGGACAAAAATAGTTCCGTGCCCTATAGTTAGGGAAAAAAGTGGATTGGCTCTTTCAAGTAGAAATTCTTACTTGAGCGATGAAGAAAAATCATTGAGTTTGAATATTTCCAAAATCTTAAAAGAAGTCGCTAAAGAATTTAAAAATAAGCCTTTGAACGCAGTTAAGAAAAAAGCTGTAAATAAGCTTAAAAAAATTCCAAACAGTAAAATTGATTATGCGGAAATTGTTTCAGCAAAAGATTTATCAACTGCTGATAGAAATACGAAAAAAGCTATTTTTGCAGTTGCAGTTTGGATAGGTAAAACAAGATTGATAGACAATACAAAAATGACAAAATAAGAGTATATAAAATGATAAAATCAGATTATTTAGTTATAGGCAGCGGTATAGCCGGCCTTAGTTTTGCCTTAAAGTCGGCGAAATGCGGGGCAGTTTCTGTAATAACAAAAAGGAAAATGTTTGACTCTTCTACTGGCAGAGCGCAGGGTGGAGTTGCTTGCGTTACTGATAAAATGGATACTTTTGAAGAGCATGTGCGCGATACTCTCGCTTCAGGTGCTGGTCTTTGCAATAAAGGGATGGTTGAAAAGATGGTAAAAGAAGCTCCACGCAGAATAAAAGAACTTAGCGACCTTGGTGTTAAATTTACAAAGAAAGACGAGTTTTCTTTTGAATTTGATTTGGGGTTAGAGGGCGGACATAGCAAGAGAAGAGTTCTTCACGCAGGAGACGTTACAGGCGCGGAGATAGAAAAAGTTTTGATAAGTAATGTTTGTAGATTTGAAAATATAACTGTTTACGAAGAGCATACCGCAGTTGATTTAATATTAGACGATAATAATTTTTGTTCTGGTGCGTATGTCTTAAATAATGAAAATAATGAAGTAGAAGTATTTCAAGCAAAAGTTGTTGTCTTAGCTTGCGGTGGTTCGGGAAAAACTTATCTCTACACTTCAAATGCTGATGTTGCCACTGGTGATGGTATAGCTATGGCTTACAGAGCCGGAGCCGACATTGCAAATATGGAATTTGTTCAGTTCCACCCTACGTGTTTATACAACAGCGAAGCCAAATCTTTTTTGATATCTGAGGCTGTTCGCGGAGAAGGAGCTGTTTTAAGACTTAAAAATGGCGAACAGTTTATGGATAAGTACAGCTCTCAAAAAGAGCTTGCTCCCAGAGATATAGTCTCAAGAGCTATAGACACGGAGTTAAAAGCAAGAAGGGAAAACTTTGTTTATTTGGACATTACGTCAAAAAGTAGAGATTTCCTTGTTAGAAGATTTCCTAATATTTACGCAAAATGTTTTGAGTATGGTATAGACATAGCTAAAGATATGATCCCAGTAATTCCTGCTGCTCATTTTTTTTGCGGTGGCATAAATATCGACAAACATGGGAGAACAAATATAAAAAACCTTTACGCTATAGGCGAAACAGCTTGTTCTGGGATACACGGAGCTAACAGACTTGCATCTAACTCCTTGCTTGAAGGCATAGTTTATGCTAATAGAGCCTACAAAGATTCTTTAAACCTTTTAAATAGACAACATTCTAGAATTAACGACAGGGGAAATAAAATCAATAATTCTAAAAAGCCATCACAAATTGTATTCATGCAGGAATGGGAAGAAATTAGGCGGTTAGCGTGGAGTTACTTAGGCATATATCGATCAAATGAGAAACTTTTAAAAGCCAAGAAAAGGATAGATATTTTAAAAAATGAAATAGATAAATACTTTGCAGACACTCCCGTAAACGTTGACAGCATTGAGTTGAGGAATATAGCATGTGTGGCAGAACTTATACTGCGTTCTGCGATGCTTAGAAAAGAAAGCAGAGGACTTCACTTTAACGTTGATTATCCATTTATGTTATCTGAAGCTTATAATACAGTCTTAAATATAAATAGAAAAGAAACATTTACGCGGCTTGCCGCAGAGGAATAGTATGGACATAATTAAAATTCGCGGCGCAAGGCAGCACAATCTTAAAAATATAGATCTTGACATCCCAAGAAATAAGCTTGTTGTTGTTACAGGCTTGTCTGGATCTGGCAAATCTTCTCTTGCTTTTGACACTATATATGCAGAAGGTCAAAGGAGGTATGTAGAATCTTTATCAGCTTATGCGAGACAATTTCTTGATCTTATAGATAAACCAGACGTGGATATTATTGAAGGCTTGTCGCCGGCAATTTCAATTGAGCAAAGATCTCCTTCACATAACCCTCGTTCTACCGTAGGAACGGTTACAGAAATTTACGATTATTTAAGATTGTTGTTTGCAAGAGTAGGCGTTCTCTGTTGTCCAAAATGCAGTAAAGAGGTAAAGCCGCAATCTGCTCAACAGATAATAGACGAGATTATGAAATTTCCCAAAGACAATTTGATTCATATTTTTGCCCCGCTTATAAAAGGGAGAGCTGGAACCTATGAAGAACTTTTTTCTCGTCTTGTAAAAAATGGGTACTCGCGGGTAAGAGTTGATAACAATACTTATATGCTTGATGAAAAAATAAAGTTAGACAGATATAAAAAACATTCCATAGATATAATTGTTGATAGAATAAAACTAAGCCAAGAATTGCGTTCAAGAGTGGCGGCATCTATAGAAACGGCTCTTAAAGAATCAAGAGGTATAGTATCGGTTGCTGTTGTAGAAAACGGGAAAGTTGTATCTGAAAATGTTTACAGTGGGCAATATGCGTGCATTGATTGCAGTATAAGCATTTCTGAAGTAGAGCCTAGATTATTTTCTTTTAATTCTCCTTTTGGTGCATGTCCTGAGTGTAGTGGACTTGGAAATAAAATAGAAATTGATGAGAATTTAGTGGTGCCGGATAAAAACTGTTCGTTAAAACAAGGAGCGATTATCGCGTGGTCTGAACCTATAACTACAAGGACCAACAGATGGAAAAACAGCTGGGGCGGTTATTATTGGGAACTTTTGTCCGAAGCTGCAAAGGACAATAGAATACCTTTAAATGTCGTATGGAAAGATTTAACAAGAAAACAGCAGGAAATACTTCTCTTTGGCAAAGATGACTTTGAAGGCGTTATAACAAACATGCAACGACGTTACAGCGAGACGGAGTCAGATTTTGTAAGAGAAGAAATTTTTAACAAATACATGGGGCAAAAGATTTGTCCATCTTGCAAAGGCAAAAGGCTTAAAAAAGCAGCTCTTTCAGTTTTTATAGATAATAAATCTATTGCTGATATAACTAAAATGTCTATAGAAAAATCTTTTGATTTCTTTTACAAAATTAAATTTGGCGAAAAGGACAAAGAAATAAGCAAGGCTATTTTAAAAGAAATACGTTCAAGACTGCAGTTTTTAAACAATGTAGGCTTGGGTTATTTAAGTTTAGACAGAGCAAGCGGAACGCTTTCAGGTGGAGAAGCCCAAAGAATACATTTGGCTACGCAAATAGGCTCTGGTCTTACGGGTGTATTGTATGTTCTTGATGAGCCGTCTATAGGTTTGCATCAAAGAGATAATGATAAACTTTTGGAAACGTTGATAAAGCTTAGAGATTTAGGAAACACATTGATTGTTGTTGAACATGATGAAGATACGATGCGTGCCGCGGATTACATAATAGATTTGGGTCCGGGAGCAGGAGTCCATGGCGGGTATATAGTAGCTCAAGGTACTGCCAAAGAAATAATAAAATCAAAAAAATCTTTGACTGGACAGTACTTAAGCGGGGCATTGTCAATCCCTGTCCCAAAAAAGAGAAAGCAGCTCCTAGATAAGTGGCTTATGGTTGAAGGAGCACAACAATTTAACTTAAAAAACTTAGACATCCGTATCCCTTTGGGTCTTTTTGTCTGCGTAACAGGCGTATCAGGCAGTGGCAAATCTACTTTAGTTCATGAAATAATATATAGAAATCTCGCCAAACAACTTTACGGAGCAAAAGAAGCTCCCGGCAGATTTAAGAATATGGAAGGTCTTGAGAATATAGATAAAGTTGTAATTGTTGACCAATCGCCTATAGGAAAGACTCCAAGGTCAAATACTGCAACTTATACAGGTGCGTTTTCAATGATAAGATATTTATTTGCTCAAGTTCCTGAGTCAAAAGCTAGAGGTTATCACCCCGGAAGATTTTCTTTTAACGTAAAAGGCGGCAGATGTGAAAATTGTCAGGGAGATGGGACGTTAAAGATAGGAATGCAGTTCCTTCCAGACGTTTATGTAAAATGTGATGTCTGCAGTGGAAGAAGGTTTAATGAAGAAACTTTACAAGTAAAATATAGAGGTAAAAATATAGATGAAGTTTTAAATATGACAGTGGAAGAAAGCGTAAAATTTTTTGAGAATATCCCAACTTTAAAAAGAATATTTTCTACACTTGAAGATGTGGGTCTTGGGTATATCAAAGTAGGTCAACCTGCGACTACGCTTTCAGGCGGAGAAGCTCAGAGAATAAAACTTGCTTCAGAACTTTCAAAAAGAGCTACAGGCAGGACAATATACATTCTTGATGAGCCTACAACAGGCTTGCATTTTGCAGATGTTGAAAAACTTCTTGAAGTGCTTCAAAGGCTTTCTTCCACAGGCAATACTGTTCTTGTGATAGAGCATAATCTTGACGTTATTAAAACTGCAGACTGGATAATAGATTTAGGTCCTGAAGGCGGAGAAAGAGGTGGAAAAATTATTGCACAGGGAACTCCTGAAGAGATAATGAAAAATCCAAAATCTTTTACAGGACATTACTTACAAGGACATATAAGCCGTCACACATATTGATTCTGATTGTGTTTTGTCGTCCTGTTTATCAGGAAGCATGCTGTATCTGCGTAGCCTTTTGCGATTACTTTGATCGGAAATTTCAATTTTATTTGGTGTTTTTATCTTAATTCTTTGTTAAGCTCCAAAATCTAAATTTGTTGAGAGGAAAAAGTGTCCTTAAATTTAATAGTAAACGCTATAATATTTTCTATTTTTTATACGTTGATATTTTTGTTAATTTATAAGACAAAACTGCTTAAAATAAAATTTGTGTCCATATTCTTTTTTTCGTCAATTATGTATTTTCTTATAGCTTTTCTTCTTAAAAGATATGTCAATCTATGAAGATAAGTTCTTCAAAAAATATTAAAGATTTACTTTTAAGAGATTTAAAAAAGTATGCTGAGCCTATTTTTGCCAAATTTACCAGAAAGATTTTGAATATTTGCAAAGACAGATACGCTCAAGATGATATTTTGCTTGGGGTGCGTGTGACTAAACAGCGATCATTGGCAAAAAAATACGTTAACATGCTAAATTTCAAAGAAACTGAAAAATTGCTACAAGATAAAATTCACGAACTTAGATTTATTGCACTAGTTATTTTATCTAAAGAATATAAAAGAGCGGGGAATAAACTTAAGTCCAAAATAGCAAGAATATATTTAAGAAATTATAAATATATTAACAATTGGGATTTAGTTGATACATCTGCGCCTAATATACTTGGACATTATTGGTATAACAATGAGTTGGATAAATTTTGGGAATTTGCTAAATCTGGTAGTTTATGGAAAGAACGAATAGCTATGATTTCAACATTTTACTTTATTAGACAGAATAGATTTAACGAGACTTTAAAACTTGCTGAAGTGTTTTTAAATCATAAACACGACTTAATGCACAAAGCCTCTGGTTGGATGCTTAGGGAAATCGGGAAGAGAGATAAAAAAGCTTTACTTTCATTTTTAGATAAATATGCCTCAATAATGCCTAGAACAATGCTCAGATACTCTATTGAAAAACTGACCAACCAACAAAAAAAGTTTTACTTAAAAGAAAGTTCTAGCAATTCACCTCGGCAAATGAAATTAGAACGGGTACATTTTGAAAATGGTTAAAACAAATAATGATCGATTATAATGGTGATGAAATAAAATTTTTTACCTGTAGTAAACCTGTACTAAAATTGGCTGAAGTATACAATATGCATATTAACTATTTAAAATACAGAGCTTCCATACAAACTCAAAATAGTTCTGAGCATGTTTCTATTGATAAGGAAGATAAAAGGATGCTAAAGACAGAAATAAAGGTCATATGTAAGATATGATATGGAAAATACTAAGCAAGTATAAGTGCAGGATAAATAGGAAATGTAGAGAACTGGAAAGAATAGAAAAGAGGTAGTTGAGAAGTAAGAAGAAGGTCATATAAATGGGTATAAGAGTTTGAAGGATATAGTATAGTAAAAAAACATAATGTATAGGAGTTTTTACCTATATAAAATTGCGTATCTCCTAGCTGAAATTAAGCAATAAAAAAATCGTTACATCATCTATTCTATTCATTTTCTAATGCTTTTTTTACAGCAGCTGAAATACGTTTTCCATCAGCAGCTCCGTTTACTGCCATTACAGCAGCTTTCATAACTACACCAAAACTTTTGTCTTCAGATGTATCTGCGACTGATTTAACTTTATTGAATAATTCTTCATCTGGTATCTCTGCTGGCAAATATTGTTCTATAACTTTCACTTCGTTTTGCTCTTTTTCAACAAGATCTTGTCTTCCACCTTTTTCAAAATTTTCTATAGACTCTTTACGTTTTTTTATTTCGCTTCGCAACACTTTTAACACTTCTTTGTCAGTTATCTTGATGTTTTTCATATTCCGTATATTTATTTCGTTAAGAATGCTTCTTACAACATTTAATTTATTAATATCTTGTGCTTTCATGTAAGTTGTCAAATCTAATTTTAATCTTTTTATCATTTCCGTTTCTATCATATTAATTAGTCTCCATGCTACAATATTAATATATTACCTTCTTTAATATTCAATTGTTTTGCTCTTCCCGCACTTAATTCTATAACTGTGGTTATTTCTTTAGGCGGCGAATATGTTTTTAATCTTTTTTCAGAAACTCATGGTTCTGGTTTTATATTTTCAGTAATGCTGACAATTAAATTATTTTTCACCCATACAATATCTTAATGAAAATTTCATATCTTTCATCCAAAAGGATACTTTTCGTGCTATATCATGACGTTAAAAGGTATTTTGTTTTTTCCAGAAATCCCTTTTATTATTGTATCGCATTCTTTTGCAACAACTAATTTCAATATTTGACTGTTTATTTCTATATTTAATGAATGTCCTACTATCAACATATTCATTTATATTTGGTTTACTAACAAGCGTGCTAGGCAAAGAAACATGGCTATTCATAAGCTACTATTATAGTTTTTAGCATAAGAATCTCATGACAAAAGGCGTCTGCGACAAAATGGCGAAAGCCAGCAACGTAAAGATATATTTTTTTATTTTCATAATATTAATTATACAAAATACAAAAAATTTCTAAACTTTGTATCCTAATAAACTATAACCTCTTGACATAAGTTAAATTTAACGCTACAATACTAGCACTGTACGAATATGAGTGCTAAAATGGAATGTTATTAAAATACGAAAAGGGTTAATAAATGCGTCAAATATCACTTGAAATCTTAAAAGAAAGAAAAACAAGGATATTAAGCGCAATTATACATCATTATATAAAGACAGGCAAGCCTGTGGGTTCAGCAGTACTTATAGATGAGTATAATGTTTTTCTTTCCTCAGCGGCAGTCAGAAATGTTATGGCTGAACTTGAAGAAGAAGGATTTTTAACGCATCCTCATACTTCAGCTGGAAGAATCCCTACCGATAAGGGATACAGATCTTACGTAGATAATCTGCTGAAATTGCAGAGTTTTGCCATAGGTGAAGAAGAAAGAATAAGAAAAGAATATGAGCAAAAACACAGAGAAATAGAATCTCTTCTTTCGGAAACTTCGCGTATTTTGTCAGGACTTTCCAAATATGCTGGTTTTGTAATGTCGCCGCAAACCCAATATGATGAAATAAAAAATATTGAGCTTGTGCAAATTTCAAACAGCGAGTTGCTTATAGTATTGTTTACTCAAAGCGGAGTAATCAGACATAAAAAAATAGAAGCTTTTCTTTCTCAATTAGAAATAGCAAAACTTAGAAATTTTTTAAACGATAAATTAAGAGGCGTTTCTATAGCTCAGTCAAATAAAAGGATAGTATCTGAAATTAAAGAATTTAAGCAACAGGAAGAAGAAATTTTAAAAGCTGCTGAAAAGATAAGCGATGTTTTTTACAATATACAGGACGACATCTATATAGGAGGAACGTTTAACGTAGTCTCAATACCTGATTTCAATGATTTTGAGTTCGTAAAGTCGCTGATAAAATTTAATGAAAATAAAGAAAAGCTTATAGAAGTAATAAGCAAAGATTTTACTGGTAATGGAATCAATGTTAAAATAGGCTCAGAAAACGCCCTTGCAGAACTTAAAGATTTAAGCATTATAACTACAGTATACAAGAATGGTGATAGAGCTGTAGGCGTTTTGGGGATTATAGGACCCAAACGAATGGAATACAAGAAAATGATGTCTCTTGTAAGTATAGCGTCTGAGATGTTAAACAAATTTTTTAAAGATATGGAAAAGTAAGCTATATGGGAGGTGCAATTTGGAAAACGATAAAGAAACTACTAATGAGCAAGAGCAGGGACAAAACAGCTGCGATTACAGTGACGATGCAAAAGATGAGAAAGTTGTCGAGCTTGAAATTTTAAAACAATCTGTTGACGAACAGAAAGTTTTAGCTCAAGATTATTACGATCAGCTTGTAAGGCTTAAAGCTGATTTTGATAATTTCAGGAGACGTTCAGAAAAAGAAAAAAAGGATTACTTAGATTGGGGAAAAGAAAAAGTTCTTGTAAAACAAATAGCAATTGACGACGTTTTGCAGCATGCTCTAAAAAGCGCCAAATCAGGAAACAATATAGAAAGCATAATTGTTGGTCTTGACATGATAAGCAAAGAGTTTGCGAAGACGCTTAAAGAAGAAGGCGTTGAAGAGATACAATGCGAAAAGTTTGATCCAAACATGTGTGAAGCTTTGGATTATGTTGAAAGCGATGAGGAAGATGGGAAAGTTTTGGAAGTATATCAGAAGGGTTATAAAATGAACGGCAAGTTGATAAGGACTGCCAAAGTTAAAGTTGCTAAAAACGACAAGGAATCTGAAAATAAAAAAGAGGATTAACTATAGAGGGGGAGGAAATTATATGGCAAAGATTATTGGTATTGATTTGGGGACTTCAAATTCTGCGGCTGCTGTTATGGAAGTCGGGAAGACTACTCTTATTCCTTCAGCCGAGGGAACTACGCTTGGAGGAAAAGCTTTTCCTTCTTATGTCGCGTTTACAAAAGACAGTCAGCTTTTAGTTGGAGAGCCTGCAAGAAGACAGGCTGTTACAAATCCTGAAGGCACAATTAGCGCTTTTAAGAGAAAGATGGGAACTGATTATAAATATAATATAAATGGGAAAGAATTTACGCCTCAGCAACTTTCAGCTTTCATTCTTCAAAAGATAAAAAAAGACACAGAAGCATATTTGGGAGAACCTATTTCCAAAGCAGTTATTACGGTTCCCGCATATTTTAATGATAACCAGAGACAAGCTACAAAAGACGCGGGCGCAATAGCAGGTCTTGAAGTTGTGAGACTTGTCAACGAGCCTACGGCTGCTTCTCTTGCTTACGGTATAGATAAAGTCGGCAAAGAACAGAAAATATTAGTATTTGACCTTGGCGGTGGTACGCTTGATGTAACTATAATGGAAATGGGCGCTGAAGGAACTTTTGAAGTTCTCTCAACTTCAGGTGATACGCAGCTTGGCGGAACCGACATGGATAATGCTTTGATAGATTACATAGCTGAAGATTTCAAAAAAGCGAATGGTATAGATTTACGCAATGATAAAATGGCTGTTCAACGTTTAAAAGAAGCTGCTGAAAAAGCGAAAATTGAACTTTCAAACGTTTTAGAAACAGACATAAATCTTCCGTTTATCACTGCTGATGCGTCGGGTCCTAAACATTTAACGCTTAAGCTTACAAGAGCCACTCTTGAAAATCTTGTAAGCCCTATTGTTGAAAGATGTAAAACTTCAATAGATCAGGCGATAAGCGATGCAAAACTTACAACGGATACTGTTACAAAGATAATTTTGGTCGGTGGACCTACAAGAATGCCTATAGTCCAGAAATTTGTTGAAGATCACGTAGGCAAAAAAGTAGAGCGCGGAATAGACCCTATGGAATGTGTGTGTTTTGGAGCTGCCATTCAAGCCGCTGTTTTAACGGGCGACGTGAAAGACATCCTTCTTTTAGATGTAACTCCGCTTACTTTAGGTCTTGAAACTATGGGTGGCGTAAGAACTCCGTTAATAGACAGAAATACGACAGTTCCCGCTAAACGTTCTCAAATATTCTCAACTGCTGCAGACAATCAGCCAAGTGTAGAAATTAATGTTTTACAGGGTGAAAGACCTATGGCAAAAGACAACTTATCTCTCGGTAGATTTATGCTTGACGGTATACCATCTGCGCCAAGAGGTGTACCTCAGATTGAAGTTACTTTTGATATAGATGCAAACGGCATATTGCACGTTTCTGCAAAAGACAAAGGAACAGGCAAAGAGCAGTCAATTAAAATATCTTCGTCAACTAAGCTTTCAAAAGAAGACATAGATAAATACGTAAAAGAAGCCGAGCAGTACGCTTCTGAAGACATAAAACATAAGGAAGAAATTGAAGCAAGAAATGAAGCTGATAATCTTGTTTACTCTGTTGAAAAGAGTTTAAAAGAACACGGTGATAAAATTTCTTCTGATGAAAGACTTGCAATTGAGCAGGCTTTGACTGCTGCTAAAGGCGCTCTAAAAGGCAGCGATGTTGCGGCAATTAAGTCAACAAAAGAAGCTTTGACGACTGCTTCTCATAAACTTGCGGAAGCCGTATATAAATCTTCACAAGCTCAAAATGCTCAAGGAGCAGCTGGACAGGGGCAGTCTCAGGGCAACGCCCAACCCGGAGGTGAAGGGGAAAAAGTAGTGGACGCCGAAGTTGTTGACGATAACAAGAAATAAGTTTAAGTTATAGATAGCTAAATGGAACCTCTGTGTTTTGGCATTGTTACTGTTATACTGATGTCTAGTTGTCAACGCTAAGAATAAGTGAATATATGAGGTTCCATTTAGTTGTATATTATATATTAGAGGATTTTATGTCTTCAGACAACACAAATACTCAAAAATTAAATTTCTCACAGAGAAATGGATTGGAAGAGATTAACAATGTCTTGCAAATAAATTCTATGGATGAAAATTTAAGAACTACTCTATACAATTTTTGTTTTAACAACTTTTCCACCCCCCCTTTTGTTAATAAAGATATTTTTTATTTCAAGATCCATAGAAAAATATTATATTCTGATTTTTTTAAAAGACCTTTAGATGAGATTCTTAATTGGGATTGGAATTTCGAAAAAAAAGAATTTAAGGCATGGTTTTTTGATTGTAAGTGGAATGAAATATATGATTTTTTTGAGTTTTGTTTTTCACAGCCAACATGTCAAACGTTGATGATTTCTAATGAAATACGTGATTTTTATTTGGGTTGTCTTCCAGAGATAAAGATTGATTCCTATAGAAGAGAAACTTTTACTGTTGAATTAAATTCATGTTTAGAAAAAGAAAACTCTGGGTATAGAATGGTCAATGGTTGTATTAGCCAAATTACAGATGAACATGAGATAGAAGCAATTAAAGAATCTCTTAATCTTGGCAAAGATGGGATAAAAAAACATCTGACCAAATCAATAGAATTTTTGCGTAATAGGGACGCTAAAGAACCAGATTTTAGAAATTCTATAAAAGAAAGTATTTCAGCTGTGGAATATTTAATTAGAGATATAACAGGAGCAAGTACATTAGGTGACGGATTAAAGGAATTAGAAAAAACAGGCATAAAAATAAATGTTTGTTTGAAAGAGGCATTTAATAAGCTATATAACTATACAAATAGTGAAGATGGGATAAGACATGCCATAATGAACAATAATAATGTACCTTTTGAGGAAGCAAAGTTTATGTTGGTTGCTTGTTCGGCGTTTATAAACTATATAACTTTCAAGCAGTCGCAACTGAAGAATTAAGGTATTTTTCTATTATAGATATTATACCTGTTTTGATTCAACAAAAGGATTATCAAAAAGCACGAAATTATTGGAATAAATTAAGTGGGAGTTTAAAAAAGAAGGTAATCAGTCTGTAACGAATTGTCAGCGACTGAAATTAAAAGTCGTTGATGGTAAACTTTAGGAATGGTCAGGTTTAAGTGTTAATGAGCATAAGAAATTAAAAGGATTAGAAGCACAAAAAGAGATCATGTCATGTGAGCGAGGCAGAGCTTGTTGTTCCTGTTTTGGCTGAGCTTGCAACAAGACAAATAGCTTAGCTGGAATTGAAAATGCTGAAGAGGTATTAATGAAAATAAAAAAGCAAGTGTCAAAGGGGACATATTGTAAAAAAAGTTAGAGCTGGAAACAGGTAAATCAGTTATCTCAGGAAAGAATTTTTAAAAAAAAGATAATGTCAAAATTTTGAAGTTAAGGAATAAGAGAAAATGAAACGCGATTATTATGAAGTGCTTGGTGTTGCCAAGTCTGCAACTAACGATGAAATCAAGTCGGCTTACAGAAAATTGGCTTTAAAATATCATCCTGATAAAAATCCGGGAAATAAAGAAGCTGAAGAAAAATTTAAAGAAATAAACGAGGCTTATGAAATTCTTGCTGACGCTCAGAAAAAGCAGCAATACGATACTTTCGGTCATGACGCTACAGGTGGTGGAAGTCCATTTGGTGGTCAGGGCAGTTATCAATACTCAAGTGGCGATTTTTCAAATATGGGCGATATTTTTGGAGATATCTTTGGTGATATTTTCAGCGGACAAGGTGGACGAAGAAGCGACAGAGCTTCTTCACAGCATAGACGAGGTGAAGATTTACGTTATGATATAGACATTTCTTATATTGAGGCAATGAACGGCGCTGAGATTTCAATAGACATACCCAAACAAGAAATTTGTTCTTCATGTCATGGGACTGGCAGCAAAGATGGCTTCGCTCCAAAGCAGTGTCTTCAGTGTAAAGGTTCGGGACAAGTAAAATATTCTCAAGGATTTTTTTCTTTCAGTCAAGAATGTCCTAAATGTCATGGAAAGGGAACTATTATAAACAATCCATGTCTTGATTGTAGAGGCGAAGGAACTGTAAAGAAAAGAAAAACTGTTAAAGTAAGAGTTCCCGCAGGTGTTGACGAGGGAACATCTTTAAAAGTTTCTGGTTCAGGAAATGCTGGAACAAACAGATATCCAGCAGGAGACCTATATGTGGTTGTGCATATGAGATCTACTCCCGGGTTTAGAAGAGATGGGGATAATTTGCACACAGAGGTTTCTGTTTCATTTTCGCAAGCCGCAATGGGTGTGGAATATGATGTTCCTGTTTTGCAGGGAAGCGTAAAGGTGAAAATACCAGTAGGCACGCAGCCGGGAACAACTTTAAGAATACGCGAACAGGGTTTTCCCAAACTTGGCAGAAAAAATAGAGGCGATTTATTCGTTAAAGTAAACGTTTCGGTTCCTAAGTCAATGAACGATGCGCAAAAACGCGCTCTTTTTGAATATGCTAAATCTATGGGCGAAGTGCCTAAAGATTCAAAATATCAAAGCGATAACTTCTTTAAGAAAATTTTCGGATAAAATATTAATAATTTTAGTTTTGAAAAAACAGACTTTCTACATTTTTTGTGGATAGTCTGTTTTTATTATATTTTTCAATTGACAAATCTTATCTGTATGTGATACTATTATTTAACACTATAATTGGTAATTTTTGGTTATTCTTATAGTTAAAATAAAGAGAAAATTTAATGAAATGTCCTTTTTGCAGGAATATTCACGATCAAGTTCTTGATTCGCGTCCTGTAGAACACATGTCTGCAGTCAGGAGACGTAGGGAATGTTCCAATTGTAAAAAAAGATATACAACTTTTGAAAGATCCGAAGAAGTTACTATTATGATAGTAAAATCTGATGGTAGAAGGGAGCCTTTTGATAGAAAAAAGATTTGGGTAGGCATAGATAGAGCTTGCAAGAAAAGATCAATTTCAGTTGAAACAATAGACAGAATAGTCAATGAAGTTGAAAATGATATTATGGGCGAATATGTTATGGAAATTCCTTCCAATACCATAGGCGATAAAATTTTGGAAAAACTTTGGGACGTTGATTTGGTGGCATATGTGAGATTTGCCTCTGTATATAGAAAATTTGGAGATATAGATACCTTTATGCAGGAACTAAAGAAATTGAAGAAAGAACATATGAAACGCAGCAGTAAAAATAAGCATTGCTTCTAGCAGCTAGTTTAGGTAATAGAGGACAAAGCAATTTATTTTTTAATTAGGTTTTATTTATAGAAAATTTTGATGTCACAAAAATTTAAAAAAGATTTGTTTTCAAATAAAAAGATTAGTTTGGGAAAAAATACTATGACTGTTCTTGAAAATCGCTATTTGAGAAAAGGTGAAAACGGAAAGGTTATTGGAAATCCCGAAGATTTATTCTATAAGGGTTGTGAAAAATATTGCTCAGACTGATAAAAATTATGATAATAAAGCAGGTATAGATGCTTTAATGAAACAATTTTACGATGTAATATTTTTGCTTGACTTTCTGCCTAATTCTCCGATGTTAATGAATGCAGTTAGACATTTACAGCAGCTTTACACTTGTTTTGTCTTTTCTATAGAAAGAAGATTCTATGGATACAATCTTTGATACCTTGAAAAATACGAGTCTTATACATAAGTCGGCGGAGTGCATGGTCTTCTTTTTCAAGTCTTCGTCCAAATAAAGATAAAGTAAAACATCACTTTAGGAGTTTCTTTAGGTCACATATGTCTTTTGTGCGTGTTTTCAATGCTGTTGCTTAAGCAATTAAACAGGGTGGCAGGTGTCCCATCGCCGAACTTGCTCAAGGATGATCTATATTATTGTGTGCTGATTACGTTGTCAAAGCTTTGGATGTGTACAATAGAGAAAAAATGTATCCTGAATTGTTTAGTAGTGGAAAGCAATCCGCTGATATTCTTACTATTAGCGAAAGCAGCCAATATGCTCATAATTCCTAAGTTTAATGGGAGCATGTCCCGCAATGCCTCGAATGTAGCGAAATGTTAATTTTTTCGGAGGGTTGCGTTGTCTGTCACGTCTGTGGATATCCTAAGTGTTCTTAAATAAAAAGGATAAAACAAATGGTTAAGAATGATAAATGGATAAAGAAAATGGCTGTTGAACATAAAATGGTAGATCCGTTTGAGCAGTATCAAGTTAGAGCCGGTAAAATTTCATACGGAACTTCTTCTTATGGATACGATATGCGTCTTTCTAATGAATTTAAGATAATGAAAAAAGGTGCGAGAGTTTTGGATCCAAAACAGTGTCAAGATAATTTGTTTGATACAGTAACTGTTAATGATTATATAGAGATTTATCCAAATTCAGTTGTTTTAGGGAAAACTATAGAATATTTTAGAATACCTAGGGATATAATGGCTATTGCATTTGGAAAGTCCACATACACAAGGTGCGGGATACTTGTAAACATCACGCCTTTTGAGCCTGAATGGGAAGGTTATGTTACCCTTTCAATAGCAAACATCACATCAGTTCCTGTAAGAGTCTATGCAAATGAAGGTATAGCTCAAGTACTATTTTTAGGAGTAAATGAAATCTGCGAAGTTTCTTATGCTGACCGAAAAGGTAAATATCAATCTCAGAAGACTATAACTTCAGCAAAAATTTGATACAATGATTCAGATTTCTTACTTTACTTACCATATGTATATGTATTTGACATAAGGGGGAGAGTGTAAAATATGCGGCAGATTTTTGTGATCTGGTTACTTTTAAACAGTTTTGGTATTTTGCATTAACTCTTTTTATTCTGTTTATCATTTTAAATGTTATCTATAGAGGAGTTATTTCTTCTTTTGTATTTTGGTGCATATTTTTACCGTCATCAGCGATGGCAACACATAAATTGCACGACGCTAATATAAGCAGTTGGTTTTAATTATCATTCCAGTGTTTGGTTGGATAAAATAATGCTTGGTACGCTGTCTTTACCAGCGATAGATTCTAATAGATTTTGATAAAACTGACATAAAAGGGATTAAAATGTTAATCATCGTGTAAAAAAATTGCAGGACATGTAAATATAAATACAAACAAAAGTAAGAGGACAGGAAAAAGAAGAATGATTTTAATTTTGGATTTTGGCTCGCAGTACACACAGTTGATTGCGAGGCGTATAAGAGAAGAAAAAGTGTACTGTGAAATACATCCCGGAAATAAGTTGCTTGACTCTTTTTCAGGAATTAAGGATTTGAAAGGCGTTATATTGTCTGGAAGTTATGACAGCGTTTACTCAAAAGACGCTACTTGTCCTGATTCTAAAGTTTGGGAGTTAAATATTCCTATTTTGGGTATATGCTATGGAATGCAGCTTATAGCTGAGCATCTTGGCGGAAAAGTCACTCCGTCAAAACGCAGAGAATTTGGAGTTACAAGCGTAAGCGTAAAAAGCGGTTGCTCTTTGTTTAAAGGTCTTAAGTCAAAAGAGACGCTTTGGATGAGTCATGGTGATAGTCTCTCAAAAATTCCGAGAGGTTTTAAGACAACGGCAAAGTCTGAAAATTCTCCTTATGCAGCCATAGAAAATATTTCAAAAAATATATACGGTGTTCAGTTTCATCCTGAAGTAAAACATTCCATCAATGGTAAAAAAATACTAAAAAATTTTATATTTAATATCTGCAATTCTAAACGTGATTGGACAATGAAATCTTACATAGTGGACGAAGTGAAAAGTCTTCGACAACAAGTCGGCGATAGCAAAGTTTTGTGTGCGTTATCTGGCGGCGTTGACTCTTCAGTTGCAGCTGTAATACTGCATAAAGCAATAGGCAAGCAGCTTGTCTGCGTTTATGTTGACCACGGGCTTCAAAAATTCGGCGAGACGGAAAGAGTTAAAAAAATTTTTGGTAAGATATTTTATAAAAATCTCATAATTGTTGATGCCAGGAAAACATTTTTATCAAAGCTTAAAGGCGTGACTGACCCCGAAAAGAAAAGAAAAATTATTGGACATACTTTCATAGAAATTTTTGACAAAGAGGCAAAGAAGTTAAAAGGGATAGTCTATCTTCTGCAAGGAACTATTTATCCTGATGTGATAGAAAGCGTTTCTATAAAAGGCTCAAAAGCACCTATTAAAAGCCATCATAATGTTGGCGGACTTCCTGAAAAAATGAAGATGAAGTTAGTTGAACCTTTGAAGTTTTTGTTTAAAGATGAAGTAAGAATTTTGGGAAGAGAACTTGGAATTCCTGAAGAAATTATAAACAGGCAGCCTTTTCCAGGTCCGGGACTTGCTGTGAGGACTTTAGGAGAAGTAACAGAAGAAAAGCTGAATATTTTGAAAGCTGCCGACCACATAGTAACTCAAGAAATAATTAAAGCGGGTCTTTATGAGAAAATCTGGCAGTCTTTTGCTGTGATACTTCCAGTTAAAACAGTAGGCGTTATGGGCGACGCTAGAACATACGAGCATGTTATTGCTATAAGAGCTGTAAATTCCGCTGACGCTATGACAGCCGATTGGGTAAAACTTCCATATGATCTACTTGGATGCATATCTTCCCGAATTATAAATGAGGTTAAAGGTGCAAACAGAGTGGTTTACGATATTTCAAACAAACCTCCAGCTACTATTGAGTGGGAATAATGAAAAAAGTAATATTAAATTTAATATTAGCCTCACTGTTTGCTAGTTGTTTATTTTATAGTTGTGGGAAATATGCTAATGTCGGCGATAAATATGCTGTTTCCATACAGATAAAAGGTTCGGATACTATTGTAAATTTAATTCAGGCATGGTCTGAGAATTTTGTAGAACAACATCCCACATATAATGTAAGTGTAACAGGAGGTGGCTCTGGAACAGGTTTTGCCTCTTTAATTAACAAGACTTGCGATATAGCTATGTCTTCCCGTGAGATAGAAGATAAGGAAGAGTCGTTAGCAAAGAAAAATAATGTAAACCCAGTTGAGTTTAAAGTCGGTCTTGATGGACTTG